>JAQUHL010000093.1 GCA_028683635.1 Candidatus Cloacimonadota bacterium | reverse complement strand
CTGGTGATTCTGGCTCTGGTGCCGACCATGGCATTTAGCAGTATCAGATTCCAGATCGTAATCTTAAGAAGCTATCGCCGGGTACGGATGCCCAATTCCAGGATTACCCACAGCTTTGGCGAGGGAATTCACGGTGCCAAAACCACCAAAACCCTGGTGCGGGAAGCTGCCAACCAGAGTGAGTTCAGAGAATTGAACCAGGAGATGTATCACCACTCCGTCAAAGCCGCAGTGCGTTCGGCTCTCTTCATGCCGATGATCCTGGCGCTTTCTGCCCTTGGGACTGGGATTGTAGTCTGGATCGGCGGGTCTCAGGTTCTTAATCAGGCACTGGGTATGGGAACTCTCGTTGCTTTCATTGGCTATGCCATGCAGCTTTTTGAGCCCATTTCCAATGTAGCGCACCATTTTGCCGAAATGCAAAATGCCCAGGCAGCAGGTGAAAGGGTTTATTCCCTGCTATCCCTTGTACCCGAGATCCAATCCCAGGTGCCAATGGACCAGGAGTGGCGATCCCAAAGGATGCAAGGACAGATCAGCATCACCAATCTCACCTTTGCATACAAAGAAGGAAAGCCGGTTTTCCAGGATTTCAATCTCGAGATTGCTCGCGGAGAAAGTCTTGCTCTGGCCGGTGAAACAGGTACTGGAAAAACCACCCTGGTAAATCTAATCTGCCGTTTCTATGAACCCCAATCCGGGGAGATCCGAATTGATGGCCAGGACTATCGCTGCATTCCCCAGGAATGGATTCACTCTCAGCTGGGATATGTTCAACAGACGCCGCATCTCTTCCAGGGCAGCATCCTTGAAAATATCCGCTATGGAAGGCTCGATGCCTCAGACCAGGAGGTGTACGATGCTGCCAAACTTGTTCATGCAGATGATTTTATAGCCACACTTCCGGAAGCTTATAACTACCAGGTGGGGGAGAGCGGTAATCTCCTCTCCACAGGCCAAAAACAGCTGATCTCCTTTGCGAGAGTCGTGCTCGCCAATCCCGCACTTCTCATCCTCGATGAAGCTACTGCATCCATCGATACGGAAACCGAACTTCTGCTCCAAAAAGCGATTCAGACCATCCTCAAGGGAAGGACCAGCATTATTATCGCTCACCGGCTCTCCACCATCCGAAATTCAGATTGCATCCTCCTCCTCCACAAGGGGAAAATCGTCGAGAGAGGCTCCCACAAAGCTCTGATGAATAAAAAGGCTGCTTATTACAAACTCTATATGAACCAATTCCGCAATGAAAAAACCGAGGAAACCCTCGCCAAAGAAGCCTGATCCAGCTTAGGATCCATGGGATGCGGGTGCAGATAACACTCGCATCTCTTTTTCAGATTGCCAGACTACACTCAAAATCTACTTGGCATATAGAAGAATTACGCAAGCTCTGCTCATAGCTCAGTATGAGCTTCATCTTCTCCCAGTTTCGCTGTAAATCAAGCTTCAGTCGTGTATCAGTACCCAGAAAAAATTGCTGGTTCAGGATGCCACTATTAGACAAAGATATTCTCTTATTTGTGTTCCAGTTTACCAATCCCACCCGAATTGAATTCCCTTTTTTCCGAAAAGAATAGATCATATCCCAGTATGTGCTGTTTTTGCTGTAACTGCTTTTTTCTTCAATGTTATATCTCATTCTGTAGCTGAACTTGCTCCATCTGCCAAGATTATGGCTTGCCTCTAGCTCTACGCGATAGTGAAGAGGTATGGTCTCGATGAATAGCGAATCACTCAGCACAAGGATATCTCTGTCCAGCCCTTTAAGTTTGATTCTGGCAGTGGTGGTCCTGTCCTTAAAAGCAAAATCCCACCAGATCCGCGAAACCTGTTTTCCCACCTTCAGGTTCTGTGTGTCCTTGTTAACTGTAATGTCTACAGATGAACTGATGTGTTTGGTGAAAGCATACTTCAGAAGCCAGTCAAGCTCACGATTTGCGCCATACCCAGAGAGCAAAAACGGATTCCGGGAATAGGGAAGAAATTGAGTTCCAGTAGCAAAGCGGAAGGATATCTGATTTGTGAAGTGTCCCAGTGCGTACTTCGTAGAATAACTCCCCATTACAGCTTCAGAAGTGAAGTCTGTTTCCTGTTCCAGAGCCATTTTTCCCAGATCAAATGAAGTATAGAAACCGATTGCCTGTTCGGGAACCTGAGTATGGGTTTCCGAAAAAGCAGCCTGGTAATTCTGATCGTAGTAGCAAATTCCCAAACGAAGTAAGTCATGTTTAAATCCATAACTGAAGCTATGAATGGTTTCTGCTGTTTTACCCAGCTTATCTGTTTTGTATTTATTAAGGTAGGTTATATGATTGTCCTTCAGGGAGGCTATCCGGTGCTGTCGGGAATAGGTTGCAGATATGTTATGATGCCCCAATTCTATGTTGGATGCAATCCCATTAGGCGTATACAGAAGCGGGCTATTGCTCTGTTTTATACTGATAACTCCATCTCTGGCAGCGGTTTGGGAAAATCCCGAGATCAAACCTTTCCCAAACTGAGCCCGGTAATTTCCCAGGATAAGCTTGATTGAAAGTGGTTTCTCAATCCGTGCAGATAAACCGAAATTGTAGAGTGCAGCGCCCTCATATTGTTTTCCGGTATAAAGGGTTTTGACATCCTTGGTATCTATGATTAGCGAATTGCAGAAGCTATGCTGTTTATTCGTTATATCATATTGGCAGAGGTTTCTGGCAGAGAGCGCCAGGCTGCTATCGGCAGTGGAGGCGACAAATTTGCGCCACCAGGTGTGTTCAAAATCCAGATCCAGATCATCTGCAATTTCCGATTCCTGTGCCATGAGCTGGCAGGATAGAAAGCAAATGCAGAGAGCGATCCACCAGAATCTCACCAATCATACCTGAGGTCTATGCAATGAGTAAGCATGAGTTCCTGGTGAGTACGCACGGCGTAGAGCAGGTTCAGTTTGTTGATTGCCAGCTCGGAGCCTATGCCCATGCGGGAGGGATTATTCTGCCAGGAGCAGATCAGCTTGAGTCCGGATAGAGGCTGGAAGGTGCTGCCGATTCTGAGGGTTTCGCTACCCTCAAAATCTGTGGAAAATCCCATTCCCAGGCAGGATCCTTGCCCAGTTACCAATCCTGCACTCAGAGAGTAGAGAGCTTTTCGGGAATAAGCATTGTTGATGATCAGTTCGACAGGGATGCTGGACTTGTGATTGATTCCCAGGTCAGTGGCGGAATATGTGCAGATGTCTTCTGAGATCACTTCCTCAAAGATTATGTGATGTGTGGCGCCGAAGGAGTAGGAGCCCCAGCCGAGATTAGCGTTCAGATAAGTATCCTGGTACTGATACTGGGGATGGGAGAGAAAGCTGCTTCCCAGGCCATAACCAAAGAGTTTGTTACGGAAAGCGGCGTGAACGCCGTATACAGCAAGCTCAGAGATTGAATAGGGCTTTTGGAAAGTGCTGGCGAAGCCTGTACAGCGGATCAGAGGCGAGGCCTGATAATCTGCCACAGAATCTGAGAGCAGATAGAGTCCATTCAATGCAGCAGCGGAAGCAGAGGCTTCATATATCTGGCCACTGACGATCTGGAACTGGCCCAGGACCAGGCAGATCAGGAGCAGTTGCCATAACCTTCCCTGGCTCATTCGATGGTTTTTTCAGTATCAGGATCGAAGAATTTGGCTTTGTTCATATCCAGTGAGATGGTGAGCTGTTCACCTGATTGGGGCAGGGTTTTGGGATCGAATTTAGCGGTGAGTTCCAGGTTTTTGGTTTTGAGGAAAACGTGATATTCGCTACCCAGGGGTTCGACGAGATCGCAGATGGCAGAAACCTGGGCGGGGTGGTCTGCCATCGCAGCGAAGCGGGCATCGTAAAGATCTTCTGGCCGGATTCCCAGAATCGCCTTTTTTGGGGAAGAGCACTTGCATAGCTCATAATGCTTCGGAGCAAGGGGCAGTGTGAAATCCTGGCAGGAGAAGGCAGGCTTGCCATCCAGGCTGGAAAATTCTCCCGGGATAAGGTTGATGGCGGGGCTTCCGATAAAGCCTGCCACGAATATATTGGCAGGATGATTGTAGATATTCAGGGGGCTATCGATCTGGAGGATGTGTCCATCCTTCATGACGACGATTTTATCCGCCATAGTCATGGCTTCGACCTGGTCGTGGGTAACATAGATCATGGTGTTTTCGAGGTGGTGATGGAGCTTGACAATTTCGGCGCGCATGGCGACCCGCAATTTGGCATCGAGATTGGAAAGTGGCTCATCAAAGAGGAATACTTTAGGGTTCCGGACAATTGCTCTGCCGAGGGCGACCCTTTGCCTTTGGCCTCCGGAAAGCTGGCCGGGTTTGCGGGAAAGCATTTGTTCGATCCCAAGCAGTTTGGCAGCATCTTCGACCTTGGCCCGGATTTGGGCTTTGGGTTCCTTGCGCAGCTTGAGGGCAAATGCCAGGTTTTCGAAAACACTCATGTGTGGATAGAGGGCATAGTTTTGGAAGACCATGGCGATATCGCGGTCCTTGGGCAGGGTATTATTGACGATTTTATCCCCGATCCGGATTTCGCCGGAAGTGATTTCCTCGAGGCCGGCAATCATCCTCAGGGCAGTGGTCTTTCCGCATCCTGAAGGCCCCACCAGCACCATGAATTCTTTGTCCAGAGCGGTGAAGGACACCTCGTGCAAGGCTTTGAAGCCGTTATCATAGATCTTCACCAGGTCTTTAACAATCACCTGCGCCATATTCGTACTCCTTATTTGCTTTATCTGTCAAGCTCGATTTCGAGATTGTGGTTATCATCCTTTGTTTCGAAGATGCAGATTCTGTTTCTGCCCAGATTTTTGGCCTTGTACAATGCTGTGTCGGCATCAAAGATCAGCCGGTGAATCGCCGGTTTGTTATAAGGCTTTGCCAGGCAGGTGCGGATCCCGATGCTGATGCTGATTTGGATGCTGTTGCCGGAAAAGGAAAAGATGTGATTCTGCACCTGATTGCGCAGGTCTTCCATGATCCTGGCAGTTTTCCCCTGGCTGGAATCAAAGAGCACATACAAAAATTCCTCCCCTCCATAACGAATGAGGATATCACTCTTGCGAAAATCCCGGGAGAGAATGCCGGATAGTTCCTTCAGAACAAAATCCCCAAATTCGTGACCATAGCTATCGTTTACCCGCTTGAAATGATCGATATCGATCATGATAAAGCTGAGAGGCACACTGTGACGCGCAGCCAACAGCACCATCTGATGGACGTTCAGTTCCAGATACCTGCGGTTCCTGAGCCCGGTGAGAGCATCAGTGAGGGAGAGTTCTTCCACTTCCTTATAGAGCTCCTGGATTTTGTCATACTCGATCTGTAGGTTTTCCAGATAGGCATTGTTTTGGATACTGATCTGGTTGTTATATTCGTGGATGCGTTCATTCCAATAGCGGATTGAGTGATGAAACTGATATTCGCTTAAGGAATCTCTCAGGAAGTTGGTGATGGTGCGATGGGTTTCCCAGCACTTGTAGAGGTAATAGTTTGAGGATTTGAAATAGTGGATGGCATCCCCAAAATTGGATTTGATGCCAGAGCTGTAATTCCCGGCAAAGAAATAGAGCTTCTGAAGCTGGAAACTGCTGAATTTGGCTTCAGGCAAGCGGGTAAGGCTGGAAAAATATGCCATCTTGGCGTCTGGCTTCATCAGGGAATCTGCCAGGTTAAAAAGCTGCAGACCAGTGCTTAAGCTCACCAGGTTCCCCTGCTCCTCAAAGAGCTTGTAGATCCCCAGGAGGGTGTTTTTACGGCGCTCAGTATCTAGATATGCTCTTCCGGAAACCAGCCATTGGATAATGATGTAATAGAGGCTGCCTATGTCCTGCTCACGGCTGATGAGGGCGATCATCCTCAGCCAGATCAAGATCGAATGCAGATGGTCGTCCCGATCCCAGATTTCAAACCTGGCAAAGAGGATATGGTATGGGTAAAATAGGGATTTATGCTTATACTTTGCCCACTTGGTCAGCTCGGAAAAGAAATATTTGCAATTGTGGCTATCCCGGATCTTGGATAGGATGATCAAGAGCTGGAGCTTATCGAAGGCCTCATGAGGGCTGGGAAGCTCTGGTGAGAGCTGGTAAAAGAGCTGATACAGACGGCTGTTGGATTCGGATTTTGGGGATACCGGAGCCAGACTAAGTATCTCAAAGACCTCCAGAAGCTGGCTGTCTGCACAGTTCACCCGTTCCTGCCCTGGATTGAGTTGCGTAATCAAGCTCTCCAAAATCGTGATCTCCAGCTCAGGATAGATGATCCTTTTGTCAAGCTCCGCTTGTTCATGCAGGAAGTCTTCAATGTTTTTCAGCAGATCGTCGATAATGCACCCAGGATCCAAAAGCTCCCTGATGCTCTTCTCGATTTGCTGCTTTTGCCGGGCACCAAGTGTGAAGATTGGCTCGTTGTGCTTCATTTATCCTTCGGAGATTCCGGGGCGGGGACAAACCTGAAGATCTTTTCGTTTGGCTTGATCAGCCCATAACGCTCCCTGCCCACCTTTTCAGCAGCTTCGGGATTGGACTGCAGTTCCAGAATCTCATTTCTCAGGCTATCGTTGCGAGCCACCATTTCAACCAGTTCGCTCTTCATCCTCTGCAGCTTCCTGGCCTTCTGGTAGCGGGAAAGATAACTATTGTAATCCCAAAATAGAATCCACAAAAGGATCACTAACAGGATTCCCCAATATACAATCCTGATCAGCGGCATAGATCTGTGCTGCCTCATTTGGCTCCCCGAAGAATCAGTTTGGCAAGGGGAGAATACTCAATATCCACAGCCTTGTGCGGACAAAGTTCGTGACAGCACATGCATTTGATACAGACTTGGCGATCGACAACCGGCAGCGCTGGTGATTCCCAGGAAATGGCCTGCACCGGGCAAGAACTCACACACAAGCCGCACCCCTTGCAGCGGTCACTGATGAGAGGATTAAAGGTGAAAACCTTCCGCAGTACCTTGCGGGCAATTGGAGGTGTATATTGTAGCAGCTCTTTGGAAAAAAGCACCGTACGGATATCGACATCCGGCAAAGAAAAATCGGTAAAACTGGTGGGGATCCTGATCCTGGAAGGCAAAATGCCATCATCGTGCAAAGCCTGAACCAAATATGGGATACTTCGCAGCTTAAAGCCCATCAGCCTGGAAGCTATGCAATCCAGAGCTGGAGCGGATTCAGAACCCATAAGCAGACCAAAGCGGCGCACTCTTCCTCCCGAAGGACCTGCTCCATCCATGCCCAGAATACCATCGATGATCTTATAGCTTACCTTGTCCATCAGTTCCAGATA
>JAQUHL010000092.1:4143-7316 GCA_028683635.1 Candidatus Cloacimonadota bacterium | reverse complement strand
CCGTCCCATCGTCATGCATCAGAATAAGTTGGCTGCCTGATTGAACTATCTCCTCCAGCGTTGCTTGGCCTTTGCGATTTTTGTTTTGCTTCGTCATCTTGATCTCCTTCTCGGTTACCCGACTGTTGATTAATGGGTGCTACTATGCACCCCTCGCACAGGTGGTCAAGTCCTTTCCGCTCAATACGATAAGAAAGACAGGAGATTCTTTGATTGACAGAAATATGGCATAAGCAGACATTGCGGACAGCCTACAGACCCTACATAGAATGCCCTCCGATACGTGGGAACACCGCCCGGTGTCTCCCACGTTTCTTGCGTAGGTTTTATCGAGAATTATTCTGTTCAGGTGGAATGCTATTGATCGATTTGCAAAAAACGGTGATCAGATTTGCAGAAATGGTGATCAGAATCATTTGCAAAAACGGTGATCATATTTGCAGAAACGGTGATCAGAATCAGCCCCAAAAATGCCATTTGCAATTTTCAGTGATCAGATTTGCAGTTTTCAGTGATCAAATACACGGGTGGTGGCCGTCCTGCCCTCCACCCTTGCTTGACAGCGTTAATCACTTCTTAATCTAGCCTTAATCAAGCGTTAATTATTAACGCTTGATTAAGGCTAGATTAAGAAGTGATTAACGCCTTGGAACGGATAACCGGGAAAGCCCACTCGTGGGCGGCAGATCATAG
Source organism: Candidatus Cloacimonadota bacterium (assembly GCA_028683635.1). Taxonomy (GTDB): domain Bacteria; phylum Cloacimonadota; class Cloacimonadia; order Cloacimonadales; family Cloacimonadaceae; genus JAQUHL01. Next base: position 6,623 of record JAQUHL010000092.1, on the reverse strand, counting down.
GCAGGGTGCGTGGCGAAGCCTGAGCCCCTGTAAACGGAAGTAGAAAAAAAGAATTGGCTCTTTGTGGTGACGAGGACGTCCCCACCCCTATTTGGGCTGTCGAGCTCCGGTCGACAGAAGCAACGGTTTGCCTGTTCAGAAAGCCCTGCTCCTTTTAGGGTGGTGGGCGAAAAGGATTTACAAAAATTAGCCTCACAACCAGCATATTTGGAAATCTGCATTTCGATAAATCGGGATGAGTAACGGTCTTTTTTTTTTACTTAAGCCTCTTTTTTCGAAATATAACAAGATTCTGTCTTGACAAAATTATGATGAATTACTGAAGAGTTTTCACACACAAATTCCCCCGACTTGAGGAGATTAAAAACATGAAACAAAGTAAGATTCGCAATCTTAACAACCAATGCCCGGGAAGATGGGTCAGTTCCCGGTTCAGTTCAAACCTCGCATTCTTTAGTTTTCTTTTCACATTTTTAGCCGCCATTCCCTTGCTTGGCATCAATGGTCATATCACCACCAACACTACCTGGAGCAGTGATATTACGGTGACCGGCGATCTCTGGATCGATGAAAACGCCACGCTTACCATCCAGGCGGGTGTAACAGTCTGGGTGCCCAAGATAGACCAGAATCAGGACACAATCGGTGACATCGACATCATCGTCAATGGCCGGCTGGTCTGCACTGGAACAGATACAGACAAGGTTCGCTTTCTTTCCATGGAAGATACTCCCGGTAGCCAGGATTGGGCTGGCATCACCCTTAGTGCCGGAGCCACCCAAAATCAATCCATTCTCACCAGTGTGCATATCCGCAATGCCTACCGGGGAATTTTAATCAATGGGATCGGCCTCCAGGCAACAGATCTAAAAGTCTATAAGGGCGGCGATTATGGCATCAGGGTTCAGAACACCACCAGTATGACGAGATTTACCTTCACCACCATCGAAGACATCGATGGAAATGGAATGACCGTTGAATCCGGAAGTGTTACTTTCACGGATACAAATATCACCAACAACGGTGGCTACGGACTCAAAGCCTTGGGACCCGTTACTCTCTCTGCCACGAGGCTGAACCTGGTACAAAACGGCTCCTATGGCCTCTGGCTGGAAAATACCAACACCGCCAGCTTCACGGACGGCAGGTTCAACAGCAATACAAACCACGGCATCTATATCGACAGGATGAGCCCCGTGTTTGCCAATTGCCAGATCAACAACAACAAACAACACGGTATCTATATCATTGGTAATGCCGGAACTCCCTCCTTTACCAATTGCACCATCTCCAGCAACCATTTTGGCATCAGCTTCATTTCACGCCCCGGAACCCTCTCCTATTGCAATATTGAAAACAACGAAATGTACGGCATCTATATCTATCGCAGCAATCCCACCATCAATAACAGCAATATTACAAACAATGGTTCTGTGATCGGCGATCCCGGATTGCAGACCCTCACTCTGCCTTCCCAAACTTCCTGGAGATCAACCGGCTCGCCCGTCGTCATGCCTCTCGGTATCTATAACCAGATCAATCCCAATGGCGATAAGATGCTGATCTACAACCTCAGCTACGAAAAGGATGGAGATAGCTATACAAACAACAGCAGCAGCTCCAGATATTACCGTAACTATACGAGGCTGATCTGTAACGGCAGCTACTTTCTGGATAATACTCACCAATCTAACGTGTATTCTTATAACTCCTACGATATGTCGCAAATCTCGGTCACAGGCACCATCGAGCAGATCATCGATGCCAACTCTCAAATCAGCCTGGAGGTGTATCAGATCGAGAACTGCCCGAACGCCCGCGCCTGGGTCTCAAGCTTCAGCTATCTGAAGTTTTCCACCTGCGGAGTGAACAATCTCGCCTCCACTTCTGCCAACCTGCAAAACAACTGGTGGGGGCAGGTGACAGGCATAGACAACCTGGTAAATCTGGTTATCCCCAGCACTGCAAACTATGAGGGAGCCTGGGTCAGCAGAGTCGAAACAGCAGGATGCAACCTGCCCAATCTCTCCCCCACCCTGGTTCTGACTCATCCCGAAGCTCTGCAGATAGATCCTTCTTCCTATGAACTGAAGTGGATTGCCAGAGATTATGATGATGATGCCCGGGTGAGCTTGTACTACAATCTGGAAGAAGATATAAACGGCATCCTGATTGCCGGCAACTTAAGCGAAGACGACGTCGATAGCTATGTCTGGAACTTCGAAAACACTCCTTTTGGCAGGTATTACCTCTATGCCAGGATCGAGGATGGTTCCAATCCTGCTCTCTATTCCTTCGCTTTGGGGCAGATCATGGTTGGCCCGCTCACCATCAAGATCGAGGATCTCTATGCTGCGGCTGGAGATACGATTACTGTGCCGCTCAAGGCTTACAACGCCTATGAAAACTTCGATCTGAATGCCTTCCAGATCACCATCGGCTATTCCCACACCCTGCTCACCTATGTGGATACCGTTGTG
>JAQUHL010000092.1:1745-4133 GCA_028683635.1 Candidatus Cloacimonadota bacterium | reverse complement strand
TGGGCAATCTGGATAGCAGCGGAGACCTCTTCAGGTTGCGTTTCATCGTCAATCCCGCCGCTGCCGACCTGCAGAATACGGATCTGGTAATCAGCAATTTCCAATATAACAACGGCTCGCCGGTTCCGATCATCACCCCCGGAATCTTCACCGTCCGCAACCGTTATGACATGGATGGCTGGACCCAGTATTACAGCAACGAAAATCCGATCTCCGAAGTGGATATCTCAGCCACGGGTTTCAGCTCCGGTAGCCAGATCTCGGACGAAGACGGATACTTCAATTTCTCCCAACATTATTATGGCAACTACGAGCTGGTGCCAGAGTTTATCGGAGCTGTTCCCGAGATTGTGGTGAGCCCCTTTGATGCTTCTCTGATAGCCAGATATGCCCTGGGACTGGAAACCCTGAGTTCCAGCCAGATCAGTGCCGGAAACGTGGATGGCGATGGCGATGTCGATATCTACGACGCCGCTTTGGTAGCCAGATACTGTGTGGGTCTGATCCCCGAATTTACTGCCGGCACGATGATCTTTACACCTCTGAACCATAGTTTCCTGCTCTCACCTTCCTATACAGCCAGAACCTTCACGGGGATTGCCATTGGCGACGTCTCCGGAAACTGGGGATCCACAAGGAACGACAACATCTCTCCCGAGGTGGCCTACGAGCAATTCGAAGATGAGGAAAACCTATATCTGAAGGTCTCCTATCCCCATCCCTTCTATTCGCTCTATAGCAAGCTGTTCTATGATCCCGAAACTCTTGAGTATCTCAGCCATGCCTTCGGAAATGGCGGGACAGATCTCAGTGCCCTTGTCAATTCCGAATCCGGTCTTCTGCAACTGGCAGCTTATGGAGTGACGGCCGAACCGGGAGGCGAAAACGTGATTACCTTCAGTTTTCGCAAGCTGACCCCCGCCAATGGAGAGATTGGCATCAGCCACATCGTCTTCGATGAAAGCATCGGTGCTCCCACTGCCAATGATGACCAGATCAGCCCTGTCATCACAAACCTCAGGCAGAACTACCCCAATCCCTTCAATCCCAGCACCACCATCAGCTTCTCGCTTTCCCAGGCTCAGCAGGTGAAGCTCGATGTTTACAACATCAAGGGCCAGAAAGTTCACTCGCTTGCCAACGGCGGATTCAATGCCGGTCTTCACAACCTTACCTGGGATGCAGCCGGTTTTGGCAGCGGAATCTATTTTGCCAGGATAAGCACTTCAGAAGGATATAGCAAAACGATCAAAATGATGCTCATGAAATAGGATTGAACCATGAGATCAAAGCAACTATATCTTATCCTGGCCGGGATCTTTATCTTCCGGTTGGGATTGCTGTTCGGATATTCCGGAACCCAGATTCCTCATCCGACGGAGCCACCTGAAGGCGTATTCATCAGCCTCCCCAAGCTGGCAGCAGCCACTGGAGACACTCTGGATTTGCCGGTAACAATTTCCGGTTTGGCTGGCCAAAGCGTCTATTCCCTCTTCCTCAAGATCGCCTATGATCCTGCGGTACTTGAGATTGTGGCAGTCGAAAGCTCCGGAAGCACGCTTGCCTGGCAGACCCCCATCTGGAACCTGGTGGATGGAGAGCTCAGGATTTCCGCTTATGGCACTCAAGCGCTAACTTCCAATGGCGAAGCCTTGAACATCCGGGCCGTCGTCCTGGGTGAAGAAGGAACCCTCAGCCATCTGACCTTCAATCTCGCTACCCTCAACGAAGGAAGCCCTGCCGTCCAAGCTAATAGCGGAAAGATCTTCATCGGCATTCCCTATCCCTGGTTTGAAGAGCTTGCCACCCAATATCTGGACGAAGGCACACTCCTGAACCTGCGGGTTTGGGCCTTTGACCCTCTGGACAAAGCCTTGCAGATCACCGTCCTGGGGCTACCCGATGCTGCCACCTGCCAGGATCTCGGCGATGGAAGCGCTGTCCTGAACTGGCAAACCGACTATCTTAGTGCAGGCACTTACATGCTGGAGCTTAACGTACTTAACAGCGACAGCCTGAGTGCCCAAACCCAGCTCAGCATCCAGATTGCCAATGTACCGCGTCCCCCCATCATCCACACTCCCTTCGCAGATTTCAGCTTTGAGGAAGATAGCAGTTACCAGGCATATTTGCTGGCAGATCACGTCAGCGACAGCGATCTGAACCAGGGGGATCAGCTTACCCTCAGCCTGGAAGGAAACACCCATGTTTCTGCCTGGCTGGAAGATGGGTCGATCATGTTCACCTCAACTGCGGATTGGTTTGGAAGCGAGACTTTGAGCCTCGTGATCAGCGACACTCATGGCTTTTACGCCTCCCAAAGCATTACCGTAACAGTCATAAACGTAAACGACACCCCCATCCAGATTCAGGCTTTACCCAGCCTCG
>JAQUHL010000092.1:0-1735 GCA_028683635.1 Candidatus Cloacimonadota bacterium | reverse complement strand
TCGAAGGAGCCCTGCATCTGACAAGCCAGGTAACGGGTTCGCTGCTCACTATCATCCCGGAGGCGGATTGGTTTGGGACGGAAACTCTCACCATCGTTGCCACCGAGGGCAGCCTGATTTCTCCCGCTGCCATGGCCAGCCTTAACCAGTTCCGAAACCTTAGCATCAGTGCCCAGCTTGTGGTTCAGGTGTTTCCCATAAACGACCCTCCCGTCATTCATCAGGCTTTCCCCACCGTGAGTATGTATATGAACCAGAGCTTCACTCTGGAAGGCTTGAGTTCTTATGTGTCGGATCTTGATTCCGAACTGCTTTTCAGCTTCCAGGGCAATGCCAACATCAGCCTGGAGAAGCTGGGAAACAGCCTCGTCATCACTCCCGATCAGGATTGGATCGGCATCAGGAGAATCAGCGTCGGCATCAGTGATGATTTCGATGCGATAGTTGAGATGGATCTTACCGTCATCGTCCGGGCCTCCTTCCTATATGAGGAGGATTTTGACCACGCCGGCAGTCTGCCCTCGGGCTGGACCCGCACCGGCACGGCCTGGACTGCCTATCTGCAAGAGGGAACTGATTATGCAGCCCGCATTTCCAATCCCCAGCTTTCCAGCACCCAGAGGCTGGTTACATCCACCATCAACCTCAGCTCCATCCGCAACCCCGTCATTTCTTTCTATCACGAGCTTACCCGTCCGGTGGGCCTTACTGCCACTCTGCAGTATTCCATCTCCAACGGGATAACCTATTACAATATCGAAAACTTCACAGCCTCGACCAGCGGCTGGTATTCCATCCCTGTTCCCCAATTGGAAAACCAGGCCAACGTCAAGCTCAGGTGGCACTATCTCTCCAGCACAGTCAATCTGAATAGCTGGCTGATAGACGACTTTAGCATCAGTGGCGAATATGGGGATTTCAGCGCTCCTCCCCAAGTCACTTCGTTAAGCGTTAGCTCTGCCGGAACGAACTTTGTATCCTTGAGCTGGAATCCCGTCGAGGACACCTTCTTTGAGCGCTATGAGATCTCGGTGCGCAGCGATCTGAACATCGGTTCACAGCTCTTTGTCTGGAGCGTCGAGCAAGATCCCTCCCTCGTTCATTCTGCTCAGAACGGAACAGTCATCACCGGCCTCAATCATCTGGCTGGCTATTATTTCTTCATCCGCGCCAAGGATCTGAGCAACAACAGCTCGCCCTGGTCCGATCCGGCCTTTGCCATTGCAAGTCCACTCCCCCAGATCCAGATTCTCACTGGGGATGATGTCTGGTTCAACAGCCACAACCCCTCTTTGGCCTTCAGGATCACGGACGACCAGATGGTTTCTGCCTCTTCCCTGCGCTACCGGATAGATCAAGACCTGAATGGCTCCTATGACGAAAGCGAGCCCTGGACACCAGTTTCGGGATATAGCGATGCCGCCCTGATCGAGGTGGAAATCCCCGTCACAATAAGCACGGACGGATTGAACTTCCATTATGAACTGAGCTGCACTGATACCCAAAACCCGATCTATGCCTATAGCGGAAGCGAATACAGCGAAGGAATTGGCGATGACCCCACCTTCAATGTCGATACCGGGGCTCCGCAGACCGTCTCCGGCTTCGTCACCCAGGCAGTCAGCCCCACGCAGGTAATCCTGGCCTGGGACGCCTCATTGGATTCCGCCTTCCGGGAATATGAAATTCTCTATGGCTTTAGCCCCGATCCCGGCTTGGAAAGCACTTCCTGGGG
>JAQUHL010000091.1 GCA_028683635.1 Candidatus Cloacimonadota bacterium | reverse complement strand
GGCAGAGCTCAAAGGCTCTGCTCTGACCGATTCTTCTATCTCTATCCGGGATTATGACGCTTCACCCGAAATTCCCAATACTTACGTTCCGTACCGAAATGCCAATCTTCTGTGCATGGCAGTTTCCTGGGCGGAAGTGATATCTGCCGGCAAGATCTATATCGGCGCAGTAGAAATTGATAGCTCAGGCTATCCGGATTGTCGCAAGTCCTTCTTTGTTGCAATGCAGAAGGCCATCGATACAGGCTCACTCTCCGGGAGTAAAATCCAGATCGAAACCCCGCTGATCGATCTCTCCAAGGCCGAAATCGTGAAACTCGGCTATAGCCTGAATGCACCTTTTGAGCTTTCCTGGAGCTGCTATCGGGACAATGACCTGGCCTGTGGTAGCTGTGATAGCTGCGTGCTTCGCTTAAAAGCATTCGCCGGTGCCGGCATCCCAGATCCCATATCTTATCAAAGGCGGTAAGCCATGCAAAGCAGCAAAGAAATCCCCAAAAACATATTGATTATCATGACGGGTGGCACAATTGCCATGAAGGACTCACCAACCCAGGGAGTGGTGCCAACCTCTGAATTTGCCGGATTCCTGCGTTCCTTTCCCCAGTTAAACTCCGTGGCAAGCGTGGATATCTTCGAATTTTCCAATATTCCAAGCCCTTATATGACTCCCGAAAAGATCTTTGAACTCGCCAAACTCATTGATATCAAAATTATTGATTATGACGGAGTGGTGATCACTCACGGGACGGATACTTTGGAAGAGACCGCCTTTCTTTGCGATCTATTGCTCACCACCCGCAAGCCTGTGGTTTTCACTGCTGCCATGCGCAGTGGCAGTGATCTGGGATTGGATGGCCCCCGCAATATCATTGGCGCAGTCCGGGTAGCCAGCCATGTGGACTCTCTGGATAAAAGTGTTCTGGTGGTTATGAACGATGAAATCCACACCGCCAGGGATGTGGTGAAATCCGATACCGGTAAAGTGGATGCGTTCACGTCTCCGGGCTATGGTCCCATCGGCTCCGTTGACCCCGACAGGGTTGTTTATCATCACAATTCGCTGCATCGTGAAAGCGTTTGGACTGAGCATCTGGATTATTCCGTCGATCTCATCAAAGCTTATACAGGCCAGGATGGCAAGTATATTGATTGCTCCGTTGCCAATGGTGCCAAAGCCATCGTCATAGAAGCCTTTGGCAGAGGCAATCTTCCTCTGGAAATGCTCCCCGCCATCAAAACTGCCATTGCCAGAGGAATCCTCATCGTCATTACATCCAGGGCGCAAACCGGACGTGTCCTTCCCGAATATGGGTATGATGGTGGTGGGAAATTCTTGAAGGATCTGGGCTGCCTCCTCGCCGGGGACATGAAGGGGATTAAGGTACGGCTCAAACTCATGGCACTCTTCGGCAAATATAACGATCCCGAAACCGTGCGGCGATTTTTCCTGCAAAGCATGGGATAAGCCCTTTACCTTTTCATCTTTTTACAATTTGATAATTCACAAGGAGATATCATGCCCAACAAACTGAATCTGAGCTTGAAGCTGATGATTGCGATCGTCGCCATTTTCCTTTCTGCTTCCTGCTCCAAGAAAAAGGACGATAATATGAATGACCCAACTGCCAGAACCATTAAGGTCTCGCTCGAAACAAACCTCGGAAACATAGATCTCGAGCTTTGGCCAGATCTCGCTCCCAAGACGGTGGAAAACTTCACCAAACTTGCTTCAGAAAATTTCTATGAAAACACCTATTTCCATCGGGTGATCCCGGATTTCATGATCCAGGGCGGTGACCCCCTTACCAAGGATGAGGATCGCAGTAACGACGGCACCGGCGGTCCAGGCTACGCCTTCGAGGATGAATGTTACAAGGAAGGCGGCACACCCATCACAGGCGCTATCAAGGATGAGGAACTGGCTTTCAAGATCTGGTCGGAAGTGATCGCTCCCTACCTGCAAACCAATAAAAATCCCGATGCTGAGCTGATGGCCGTTGCAGATTCTGTGATGAAAATGCAAAGCGGCGCAGCAATCATGAACCATCCCGTCGAGTTTTATACCACGAAAACCGGTCATGGCCCCCTGCTGAAAAGAGAAGTTAAGCACGATGTGGAATATGCCACCATCTGTATGGCAAACAGCGGCCCAAATACCAATGGTTCCCAGTTCTTCATCGTCACCAAGAAAGATGGTGCCCAATGGCTCAACGGCAAACATACCGTCTTCGGGAAAGTCGTAGGGGGAATGGAAATTGTGCACAAAATCGAAGCCCTTCCCAAGGATGCCAGCGATAATCCACTCAAAGAGAATCAGGCAACCATCACAAAAGTAAGCGTTAAGAAATAGAGTTCCAATTCAGGTCTTTATCCAGAATTCCCATTAAAAAGACATAATCCAAGCCCAACCCACCGCCCTTTAATGAGTGGGGCGCTGCTTCACACCCCGCCCTATTATGTCATTTCAAAGTGGAATCTGTTTTACTCATAAGAAAACACCACTGAAGCATTGTTCACGGCGGTGTTTGACTTCAGGTGCAACACACTGTTATCGCTTGTTCCTGAAGCAATCAATTTGCCTGCAAAGACATCCCTGGAACCGTTATATATCTCCGACCAGACAAAAATCGTGCCCTCTGGGTTCAAAATCCCCCTTGTCTTATCCCTGATTCTGATTATCATGTTTGTAGGTTGTTATCGGAAATAACCAAAAAACGCATTTTATGGAGGTGTTCTAATGAACCACATCATTTCCGAAAATCTGAAGTATCTCACGCTTGGAAATCCCCAAGCTGCTGCAGGACTTGGCGTTCTGCCGATTTTTTCCAGCCATCCTCATTTGCATCACTATCTCTCTTTGCACAAGGCATTACAAAACGAATTCATCCTCATCACTGAGATTAACGAGGGTGGTTCTGTCCCAACGCTCAAAGTGAGCAATATGAGCAAGGAAGCAATCTTCATCCTCGATGGCGAGGAACTTATGGGCGCAAAACAAAACCGCATCCTCAATACCTCGGTCCTGATTCCTCCGGAAACGGAGCTCCTGGTACCGGTCAGTTGCACAGAGCGCGGACGTTGGCATTATGAATCCTCTCATTTCGATAAATCGGAAAACGTCATGCCTTCCAATCTGCGCTCGCAAAAAGCTGCCAGAGTGGCGGAAAACCTGAAGGCAAATAAATCTTACAATGCCGATCAGCACAAGATCTGGATGGATATTGATTATCTTCAGAACCAGCATCGCATACAGTCCAAATCCGAAGCCATGGCAGATGTCTATCACGAATTGCGTCTTAGTCTGGATGAACTCGCTTCCCAATTTCCTCTCCTCCCAGGGCAAACTGGCATATATGTGGAACAGGCAGGAACTTTTGCAGGATTGGATCTGGTCTCTTTGCCCGAAGTTTGGCAGGATCTTCACAAAAAACTCATCCGCTCCTACCTCATCAACACTTATCTGGATGGGAAAAAACCGAAACCGGTAAGCGAAGCCAGCTTCATAAACCTGATCGAAGAGCTTCAAGCTGCAGAGTTTCTTCCCTTCAAATCCGTGGGCTGGGGAGATGATCTTAGGCTCGAACACCCAGAGCGCACAGGATCAATCCTCCTGTGGGATGAGGAGGTCATCCACTGCGCCATCTATCCCCGCCATGTCTCAAATGAAGAGAAACCATTCCGTCGTTCAGGAAGGGGAGAGATGATCTATTGAGAGATCCTATTGTGCCATAGAGCGGCATTAGTATGATCTTTGGTTTGGAGACGGGTAATATCGTGCTTAGTTTGAAATGACATAATCCATGCCCATCCCACCACCCAATATTGTATGGGGCTCCGCCCCATGCCCCGTTTGATTATGTCATTTCAAAGTGGAAAGTGAATAACTGACTTGCCCCCCACTCCCAATCCTGGTAACATAGCGTGAGCTTAGCGTGAGCATAGCGTGAGTTTAGCGTGGAATTCCACACATTGTTCACACTATGTTCACGCTAAGCTCACGCTATGATGGGAATCATATTTGGAGATTGGTTCGATGTTTAATGATGTACGTGCAAGGTATCAGCTTGACACCTAACAGCTTGGTTTGAAAATTAATATGGGTGGGATGGGGGAAACTCAGGTAATAATGGGGATAATTAGCGAGTTAGCTTTGCGAAAACCAATCCCAGAACTGCTCTATCCCAGTCCTGAAATCGGTATCAGGACTGTATCCCAAAAGCCGCTTTGCTTTGGAGATATCGGCATAGGTTAGGCTAACGTCTCCCGGCTGGGCCGGAAGCATCTGTCTCCTGGCCTGGATTCCGCTTACTGATTCCAGCGTGCTGATCATTTCGTTCAAAGATATGGAACGTGATTCACCCAGATTGATGATCTCATATATGTGATTCTTTCTCACAAAATCCAGGGCCGCGAGAATGCCCTTTATCAGATCCGAAACATAGGTATAATCTCTTTGGGACGAGCCATCTCCAAAGACGGGCAGGGCTTTGCCCTCCTTCATCAGTGAGGCAAATTTGTGGATTGCCAGATCAGGTCGCTGCCTGGGACCATAAACGGTAAAAAGCCTCAGGCAACAAATGCTTAGGCCATACAAATAATGGTAGTTATAGCACATCAGCTCACCGGCTTTCTTGGTGGCAGCATAAGGTGAAATGGGATGATCCACAGGCGTATCTTCTTTAAAAGGTATGATATTTGAATTGCCAAAAACGGAGGAGGAGGAGGCAAATACAAATTGATCGATATTGTGAGCAACGCAGGCCTGCAGAAGATTCAGGGTACCCAGGACGTTCACCTCGTAGTAGAGCCTGGGGTTCTGGATGGAGGGGCGCACACCCGCCATGGCCGCAAGATGGAGAACAGATACTATCTCATTATCTCTAAAACACCTGGTAATGGCGTCAGCATCTCTGATATCAGCTTTAATAAGGGAAAAACCGGATTCTTTGTAGCAATTGACAAGATTCTTGTGTTTCATTCCGGGATCGTAAAAATCGCAGAAATTATCCAGGCAGAGCACCTCCTCTCCCCTGGCCAGGAGAGCTTCACACAGATGTGATCCGATAAAACCGGCTCCGCCTGTAACCAGTATCTTTGCCATCAGGCATTCTCTCTGCTGATTTTGGCTCCCAGCTTCATCAGCTTGGTTTCGATGCGATCGTAACCACGATCAATGTGATAGATTCTGGAGACAATGGTCTGTCCTTCGGCAGCAATCCCAGCCAGTACCAAAGCTGCAGACGCTCTGAGATCGGTGGCCATCACCTCCGCCCCACTGAGCTTGGGAACACCTTTAACGGTGGCGATATTGCGGTTCAGGCTAATGTTTGCCTGGAGACGATTTAGCTCGGCGACGTGCATGTAGCGATCCGGAAAGATAGTATCTTCAATCAGGGATACTCCCTTGGCAAGGGTCATCAGGACCATGAACTGCGCCTGAAGATCGGTGGGGAACCCGGGATAGGGTAAAGTAATGATGTTTACGGGATTCAGTAATTCCGGGGCCTGTATGGTGATGCTGCTTCCATATACATCGAGCTGGCAGCCAGCTTCACGAAGTTTATCGATGAGGATGGTAAGGTGAGCAGGTTCACAATTGGTAACCGTGACAGGTTCGTGGCTAAGCGCAGCGGCAATGAGGAATGTGCCTGCCTCGATCCGATCCGGAATCATGCTCATCTCCACAGGGAAAAGGTGCTCCACGCCTTCAATCCGTAGGCTTGTTGTTCCCTTTCCGGAGATCCTGGCACCCATTTTGTTCAAAAAATCTATCACACTATCCACTTCTGGTTCCATGGCTGCATTGTTCAAAATCGTGACACCCTTGGCTAAAACTGCTGCCATCAGAGTATTGATGGTCGCACCAACACTGGAAATGGCAAAGTGGATTTCTGCTCCTGCAAGTTGACTGGCCTGGGCATTGATGTAGCCATGCTCCACATTGACAATGGCTCCGAGGCTTTCCATGGCTTGTAGGTGCAGATCCACTGGCCTCGTACCGATTGCACAACCTCCGGGAAAAGATACCCTGGCTTCTCCCAATCTGGCAAGAAGAGGCCCCAAAACATAGATAGAAGCCCGCATCTTGCTTACCAGTTCATAGGGAGCTTCGAAATAACACACATCGGTGGAATCGATTGTCATGGTATCGCCATTGTGCTCGATTCTGGCTCCGATGATGCGCAGAAGATGAGACATCGTCTTCAAATCGATGAGATTGGGAACATTTTTGAGCACTGACTTTCCGGGGGCAAGCAAACATGCTGCCATGATTGGCAGGATCGCATTTTTGGCACCACTGACCAGGATCTCGCCGCTCAAGTTTCTATTACCAACAATAATAAATCGGTCCATATCATAATCCTCAGTGTTTATATATGTTATCAGGTTTAGTTCATAACGACACAGTCGCAACCTATCACCCATTATTGAATGGGTCCGGGATTATCTTCACGCTGAAATGACATAATCCAAGCCCAGCCCTCCGCTCTTTTCGGTATGGGGTGTTGCCCCATTCTCCGGCAAGATTGTGTCATTTCAACAAGAGCTCTGTTTCAAACCCAATCGAGATCAATCACGCAAATCTGCCCAATTTGTCAAAACAAATCTCAATTGATAATGAGATACCTGTCCCTGCCACTGAGATCATGGAGGAGGGTTGTGCCGGTAAAACCATTCTCCACTGCCAGAGCAGATACTCTTTCTGCCTGAGCACATCCAATTTCCAAAAATAGCTTAGCCCCGGGATTCATATATTGGGTGGCGTTTTCCAGAATCCGGCGATAGAATTTTGTTCCATCCTCCCCCGCCAACAGAGCGAGAGAAGGTTCCCAGACAGCAACTTCCTGATCCAGAATGGCATATTCCTCCCTAGAGACATAGGGAGGATTGCTTACTATCAGGTCATATTTTTCCGTGCTCTCTGCATAGAGATCCCCCAGGACAAAATCAATCTCACATTCATGGTCCCGGGCATTTTCTATGGCCAGTTCAAGGGCGTCCTTACTGATGTCCGTAGCTGTGATTTTGAGGTCGGGACGCTGTAGTTTGAGCGAGACTGAGATCACTCCTGAACCGCAGCCGATCTCCAACATCTTTGCTTTTCGTCCTGCTTGTTTGATGACTAACTCAACCAATCCTTCCGTCTCCGGCCTGGGGATCAAGACCCGGGGATCAACCCGGAAGCGGTAGCCATAGAACCAGGCTTCAACCAGGATGTACTGTACCGGCTCGCCATCTTTCAATCTTTTGAGGTATTCACCAAACAACTGGGACTGGGTTTGATAGAGGATAATGTTACAAGTGAGAAGCGTGCTACG
>JAQUHL010000090.1 GCA_028683635.1 Candidatus Cloacimonadota bacterium | reverse complement strand
TTGCTGAAAAACTGCAAAAGTGCACTTAGCTAACTTATGCCTACTTTTTCAAAGCAACAAATGCCCTAATTACCACTCTGATTGCTACCTATATAAGACCTCTCAATAATTTCGGGGGGATGCGTACAAAATCATGTTGTGGCTTTGATACTATCCTTTGCAGTAAATCTACCTGCTTTCAGTACAAAAAAAGGAGTCAACCAGAAAAGTTAACACAAAAATCTGGGCTTCAAATCTGCCCTAAGCGAAGATCAGCCTTATTTCCCTTTTGGCGTTTTCTTTTGAGTCGGAGGCATGAACAGCGTTTTCCGTGACTCCATTGGCAAATATATAGCGGATGGTACCTGGCAATTGTTTATCAGGATCTGCATCTCCTATCAGTTCACGCAGGTCTTCAATGGCGTTATTCTTTTCAAGGAGTAGAGCGACAGTTGTATGGGAGATCATAAATTGGATTAGCCTGGCGAAGAAATCCTTACCCTTGTGCATTTCGTAGAATTCTTCAGCTCTTTCTTTGCTAAACCGAAAGCTTTGAATATTTCTGATGATATAGCCTTTGGATTCGATCATGGAGATAATCTGCCCAACGTGGTGGTTTTTCACAGCGTTGGGCTTGATTAGAAGCAGAGTTTGTTCCATCATGTTTCGAGCTTGCATATTATGAGGGGTCAGCATGCCAAGTTGAACAACTAACATGAGAGACAATGAAGTGATAGATAATATCTATGTAAGTGGTTTGGCACGACTATCTGTGAGAATATACCGTTTCAATATAGTCCAAAGCAGCGACTTTAATGGCGATGTCCCGATTCAGGATATTGCTCATTTTGATCTTGTGCTTCAGGATATCCGTCCAAATATCAAACACTTCATTGGGTTTGAATTCGATCGATGTATATTGTTTCAACATGCCCTGATAGAACTCATCCCGGTCAGAATCGACCCTGGCGATAACCAGTTTCTGACTTTCGGATAGCACGTCGTAATCCTTGAATCTAACATCCACGACTACATACCCAAGTTTGAGAAGGTTCTCATAATTGATCTGAAGGTCTTCCGTATTCATCATTTTGGATCTCCGTTTATTTATTCTCGACAAAAATCTGAGGATCGGTTTTCTGGTCTCCAAAACTGTCGGGGACGACTTTAAGTCAAGAAGAATTATATGAAAGTTCTGATTATGGTAATTATGCTTTTATCAGCAGCAGTCTTGCCGGCTGTTGATAATGGCTTTTCACTTAAGGCAGATAGCCTGAGGGTAAACAAGGACTCTATCAATGTACAAATCCAGAAGTATCAGGAATTCAGGGAGAATAAATTCAGGATCAGGATGCCAAAAATCAATGCTTTCACCCTCAAATATGAAGTGAACTTCTTCGATTACAAAGAACTTATGGATCACGAGATATACCAAATTAGCAACGAACTTTACAACAAATACTATGCCAGGGATATTCTGCTTTGGAACTATCAGGATTCCTTCTATCTTTCGATGAATATCAAAGATATGCAAAGCAAACGGGGTTTGCTAAAGGTGGAGGTTCCTCTCAGCAATTTTCCGCTCTTGTTCAGGTCCGACAGGGATCGTTTGAAACGGGATCCCTGGACACATAAATAATCGAGTATTCATCCAATTCCCAGGCGGAATAATGTATCTAATCAGGTAAAATAAAGCGAGGTAACATGGGATTATTTAAGCTGTGTAGCGAGTATCAACCCAGCGGAGACCAACCTGAAGCTATCCAGACTTTGGTAGAAGGCCTGAATCATAACAAACAGCACCAGATACTTCTGGGAGTAACGGGTTCGGGCAAGACCTTTTCGATTGCTAATGTTATCGAGCAATGGGATAGACCCGTTTTGGTACTATCTCATAATAAAACTCTTGCTGCCCAACTTTACGGTGAGTTCAAGCAGCTTTTCCCGGAAAATGCAGTGGAATACTTCATCAGTTATTACGATTACTACCAACCGGAAGCATACATCCCCGGAAAAGATATCTATATTGAAAAAGATTCCGATATCAATGAACAGATCGAAAAGCTCCGTTTGCGTGCGACCATGTCTCTAATGGAGCGTCGAGACGTGATCATCGTGGCCAGTGTATCCTGTATATATGGCCTGGGGGTTCCGGAGGAATACCGTGAAGCATTAATCCGGCTGAGTGTGGGGGATAAGATGGAACGTGATGTGCTTTTACAAAAGCTCGTGGCTGCTCATTATAGCAGAAATGATATTGCTTTTGAAAGAGGTGCTTTCCGGGTGCGGGGTGATACTGTCGATATCTATCCTGCCTATTTGGAACATTGTCTGAGGGTTGAATTCTTTGGTGATGAGATTGTTAATCTCGAAAAGCTGCATCCCATCTCCTACCAGTCCTTGGGAAGAGTAGAGGAGTACCCGATCTATCCAGCTATCCACTTTATTATGTCTGAAGACAAAATGCAGGATGCCATAAAATCTATCGAAGCGGAAATGAATGACATGGTGCAATACTTCCTGGATAACCAAAGATACGTGGAAGCGGACAGACTGAAACAGCGAACCAAGTTTGATCTGGAAATGCTCAGAGAGTTGGGTTACTGCTCCGGAATCGAAAACTATACCAGACACTTGACCGGTGCCCGACCCGGAGAGCCTCCCAATTGTCTCTTGGACTATTTCCCGGAGGATTTTCTCTTCGTTATAGATGAATCCCATGCTTCAATACCTCAGGTGCATGGTATGTATGGTGGAGATTATACCAGAAAAAAGAACCTGGTGGAATATGGGTTTAGATTGCCCTCTGCCTTTGACAATCGTCCACTGCGATTTGAAGAGTTTGAAAAATATATGAGGCAGGTGATCTTTGTTTCTGCTACCCCAGCGGATTATGAATTGGCTCTCACCAAGGGAGAGATTGTTGAGCAGATCATCCGGCCCACAGGATTGGTAGATCCTGAAATCGAAATCAAACCCATAAAACATCAGGTGGATGATCTCATCGCCCAGATCAAACAGCGGGTTGATAAGAATCAAAAAGCTCTGATCATGACGCTCACCAAAAGAATGAGCGAGGATCTGACCACTTACCTGAAAAACGCTGGTATCAGAGCAAGATACTTGCACAGCGACATCAATTCCATCGAGCGAGCTGCTATTATTCGTAGTCTTAGACTGGGTGAATTTGACGTAATCGTGGGTGTCAATCTGTTGAGAGAAGGTCTCGACCTTCCGGAAGTGTCCCTGGTGGCAATTTTGGATGCCGACAAAACTGGTTTCCTGCGCTCTACCCGCTCTCTGATTCAAATCTCGGGACGGGCAGCCCGAAACGTCGATGGTAAAGTAATTCTGTACGCAGATGAAATGACAGATGCCATCAAGCGTACCTTGGATGAATCCAACCGACGCAGGGAGAAACAATTGGAATATAACCAGATAAATAATATTACTCCCCAAACCATTCAAAAGACGATTGAGCAGATAATGCAATCCACCGCCGTGGCAGAAGGGTATGATCAGATAGATAGAAAGACAGATGTGCGCCCAGAAAAAAGTGAATTTTTGGATTATCTTGATCTGGATAACAAAAATAAGGTTATCGAGCTGTTGCGCAAGGAGATGAAGAAGGCTGCCACCCAGTTGGACTTTGAGAGGGCAGCAGAGCTTCGGGATCGGCTTCTGGAATTGGAGTTGCTCAAGTAAAGGTTTTTTGTAGACAGATAAGTTCAAATCTATTTCTTGACCTGAAATAAATATCCTGATAAGGAAACATTAGCATGAAAAGTGATTCTGACATATCTCGAATAAGAAACATAGGCATCATTGCACATATTGATGCCGGGAAGACCACTACCACAGAACGAATCCTGTTCTACACCGGTTTTCTTCATAAAATGGGTGAAGTCCACGACGGAAACACCTTCACAGACTGGATGGATCAGGAACGTGAGCGGGGAATCACAATTACTTCTGCAACGGTAACATGCTTTTGGAATGAAAAACAGATCAACATCATCGATACTCCGGGCCATGTGGATTTCACTGCCGAGGTGGAACGCTCGCTTCGGGTGCTCGATTCTGCTGTTGGTGTCTTTTGTGCAGTGGGAGGTGTTGAGCCACAATCCGAAACTGTTTGGCACCAGGCAAACAGATACCATATTCCCAGGCTTGCATATATCAACAAAATGGACAGGGTTGGAGCAGATTTTGAACATGTTCTGTCCCAAATTCACGAAAGGCTGACTCCTCATGCCCGCCCGATCAGCATTCCCATGGGCAAAGAAGATAAATTTGAAGGCGTTATCGATCTGATAACCATGAGTGCCTGGCACTTCGACCCTCTAACCCAGGGATCAAAGGTAACCCTCAGCCCCATCCCTGATGAGATGGTAGATTATGCTATGGAGATGCGGGAGCAACTTCTGGAAGCTGTCGCAGAACATGATGACGAACTCCTGCACCTCTTTCTGGAAGGAATGGACATCCCGGTGGATCTGCTCAGAAAAACCATCCGGAAGGCCACCCTGGAGCATTCTTTCATACCTGTTCTGTGTGGAAGCTCACTGAAAAATAAAGGCCTGCAGCTTCTTTTAGAAGCTGTTTGCGACTTTTTGCCTTCACCCCTGGATATTCCTACCACCCAAGGATTTACGCCCATTACCCATGAACCGGTAATGATCAAAAACGATCTCAAAGAATCCCTGGTTGGCCTGGCCTTCAAGATCCAGATGGACAAATACGTGGGGAAACTGATCTATGTGAGGATCTATGCAGGAACCCTGAAAAAGGGTGATAGCTTTATTAACCAAAGCACTGGTAAGCGGGAACGGATTTCCAGAATCCTGCAGATGATGTCCAACAAGAAAAATGATTTGGATACTCTGAAAGCAGGAGATATTGGTGCCATTGTCGGACCCAAAAACCTTTGTACTGGTGATACTCTGACCGATGGAAAGGTAGATGTCCTGCTCTCCAAAATGCACTTTCCGGATTCCGTCATTGCCATTGCCATCGAGCCAAAAACCAAAGCTGACCAGGATAGTCTTTGTGAAGCTTTGTGCCGGCTGGAAGAGGAAGATCCCACTTTCAGAGTTACTTTGGATAAAGAAACAGGACAGACTCTGATCTCAGGGATGGGAGAACTGCACCTGGATATCATTGTCGATAGGATAAAAAGGGAGTTTGGGGTCTCCGCAAATGTGGGTACCCCCCAGGTATCATACAAAGAAACCATTACCGAAGCTCAAATCTGCGAGGAAGCTTTCGACCGGGAATTGAATGGTAAAGGGAATTATGCCCAGGTGAAGTTCAAACTAAGCCCACTCGGTCCCACCGAACTGGATGACGATTGTAAAAACAAATATATTAACAAAATCTCTCCGGAAAAGATTCCCCAAGAGTACTGGAAGGCAATCGAAGAATCCGCTCTGGCAAGCCTCAATGACGGTCCGCTGATCAATGGATCGATGGAAAGGGTAAAAATCGAGCTAATCGATGGTGACTATAATCCTGTTGATTCAAACGATCTGGCATTCCAGATTGCCACTTCCATGGCAGTGGGGAAGGGTTTGAGAGCAGCCAGCCCGGTACTGATGGAACCGATAATGCTTCTGACTGTGCTCAGCCCGGATGATTTTGTGGGTGATGTAATTGCCGATATCAATTCCAAGCGGGGCAGGATTGAAGTTATGCGCAAACACAATGATATCCAGCAGGAAATCGTGGCTGATGTTCCTCTGAGCGAGCTATTTGGCTATTCCACCAGGATCAGGTCTCTCAGCCAGGGAAGGGCTATCTATACAATGGAATTCAAGAAATACGAACTCTGCCCTGTGAACATCCAAAATGCCATTCTAAAAAAAATCAGAGGTTACGCTGAGTAAGAAACTGGGGAAATCGAAAATTATCAGTTGACAATATCTCTTGGTTGCTCCACCCTTGCGCTGATATAAATTGGTGGAGGAACTTATGAATAAGATCGCGCTAACGATAGCTCTTTGTGTATTCATTTCGCTGGTTAATGCTGCAATCTGGCATGTTAACAACAACTCGGCCATGAATGCGGATTTTACGAGCTTACAAGATGCAAACAACGACGCTGGAGTAGCTTCCGGGGACACAATCTATGTTTATGGTTCGGTTCAAAGCTATGGCGAGGTTAATATCAATAAACAGCTTACTATCCTTGGAACAGGATATTTTTTGGCAAACAATCCGGGGTTCCAGCATCAATCTTTGGAAGCTGTCATCGGAACAATGAGTCTGAATGAAGGTTCCTCTGGATCGCTTGTAGCAGGGCTTACCATCAATGACAATATCAATCTCAATACGACTTCTTTGACGATCGAGGGATGCAGACTCCTCAAAGTGCGGGTTAATTCTTCAAACTGCATTATCCAGGGTTGTTACGTGATGATAATTGGCGGTTACAACTCATCCACAGTAATCCTGTCCAATGCCATGAACACCATCATATCAAACACATTAATCAGTGCAAACAATGGATTCTATGGCCTGGCGGTTGCTTCGAACAGCTCAGCAACAGTCTGCAACTGTATCATTAGAAGTCCTGTCAATATCTACAACACCGATTTCTACAACAACATTTTGTACAAGGACTCTAACTATGCGATCAGTCTGAACACAAACAACAGTAACGTCCATCACAACGTTTTCCAGGCAGCAACCGGAACAGATTGGTCATCGATTTCGGATCCGACAAACATTGTGGATTGGGCTGGCGAGCTATTTACTCTCAGTTCATCTCCTGATGGAAAATTTGAACTGCTTGATAGTCCTGATAACCCAGCTCTCTCAGCAGGAATTTTTGGCCAGGCTTGTGGGATCTTCGGTGGTTTGAGTCCTTATCGTTTAAGTGGAATTCCTCGGATTCCTTCCATTTATGAATTTCTCATTCCCAGCACGGGCAACGTTGTCCCCATAAGGGTAAGAGCCAAAACAAACAATTAGGGTGGGGAGGAGCTATGCGTGTAAAAGCTATCCTAATCCTCCTGTTTGTATTAGGGGGAATGGCTCTCAAAGCCCAGAATTCGCCAGAGCCCATTGATATTGTCCAACTCGAATATTACCTGAATTACAATCCCGACACTGCAACAGCAGTAAATCTGGGGATTGAAAACAGTCCGGATTTGGACATAGATGCCATACTTGATCTGTCCGACCTGCCAACCGGATTGAATATGATCAGCATAAGGGTTAAAGACAGTACAGGAATATGGAGCCATCTGGCGCATAGATTTATCTACAAACTCGCCAGGAGGGAATCCGATTTGACCCATCTTTGTTACCTTTTCGATCAAAATCCCGGAACCCTGCAAAGC
>JAQUHL010000089.1 GCA_028683635.1 Candidatus Cloacimonadota bacterium | reverse complement strand
TATATATTAACCAACTTCCTGAAGATGACTATTACCCCAGAATCAAAGAACTTTCCGAGTATAACGACGTGATCGAAATACTCGCCAAAAACAGAGTGGATGAAATCAGCGTCGAACGCAGCGACAGCCTTGCCACCCAGTTCATAGCTGATTTTTATGATCTTTTCCCAAAATCCAAGTACCAGCATCTGGCTTTTTATTATGAGCTTTATCACCTGTCTGCGCAGGAAAACTATACTTCCCTGATCCAGAAATGTTTGGATGCGCTAAAGCTCGACTCCAAGATGAGTTATGTGGCGTGTCTGTATCTATTAAGCCCCAATCTCAGGAAAAATTCCAGTGAACATCCCGGACTGCTGGATAAATGCCTGGATGCAATTGACGACATCATCTCCAAAAGCAAAGGAGAAGAACCCATCCAGGTAATGTACGATCTCTATACAGCCCCGGATTGGTTGAACCGGCTGGAGTTATTCAAAGCCAAAGCACTGTATTACAAAACATTGAAACTGAAAGGAAAGTTCGGCGATGAAACAGATCTGGTAGCTTTGTTCGAAAAAACCAATAGTGCATACAGGATTTTAAACGACCAGATTCTCAAGGTGCAGAAAAACGGATTCAGTAACAACGACCGGGGTGAACTCTCCGAGCTCTTCTTCTGGAAGGGAAAGATCCAGGCCTTGATATCTCAGGAACGCTATCTTGAACCTGCTGCCAAAGCTTTTTGCCAGGCTCTGATTTATGGGTCACCCAGGAAAAAGTTTGATGATGAGGCTTGGAAAAACCTGGAAGAGATCCACAGAATCCTCAAGGTTAAAGCTCCCCTGATGGATTGGATCCGTAGGCTGATGAACTATGTCGGAATTGTGTATGAAGATATCACGGATGCTGCCGGCCTGGGTGGAATCAACTACACAAGAGTGGCAGTCGGAGATTATGATAACGATTCCTTCCCGGATCTGTTACTAAATGGCAACAAGCTCTTTCATAACAAGGGAGATTTGAAGTTTGTTGATGTTACTGAGGAAACAGGTCTTGCAGGATTGAATTCGAGTGGCGGTTTGTTTGCAGATTTTAACCTGGATGGACAGCTTGATTTTATGACCATATCCCATGCTGAAGATGACAGGGGTGAACAACTGATGAAAAGTATGTTCAATCAGACCGGCAAATTTGTCTCCGTCAATGCCAAAGCCGGAGACATTGCAGATAAATACCCCACCGAAGGTGCAGCCTGGATCGACACAGAAAAGGATGGCTATCCGGATTTGTATCTGGCCAACTATGAGAAATGGCAAGTGCGGATTGGTTACCCAGACTTCTTTTGGAACAATGAAAATGGATATTTTGAGGATCAAACCATCCGGAAAGGCTTCCTGTATCCTGCCTATGCGATATCAGGCCTGGCAGGCAGAGGAGTGGCTCCAGCTGATTTTGACAATGATGGACATCAGGAGATCCTGGTTACCAACTATCGGCTGCAGCGAAATTTACTATGGAAAAAGGCTGATTCCCTCTATGTGGATGTCGCACCTATCTATAACATTCACGGGAAAGAAAAGCAGGGCTATTATGGCCATAGCATCGGAGCAGATTGGGGTGATTATGATAATGATGGAGATCTGGATCTGTTCCTGGCAAACCTTGCACACCCCCGCTTTATCGATATCTCGGATATCAGCATGCTACTTAGAAATGATGGTCTTGGATCCAAAGTAATCGGGAGCGACACCTTATACTATTGGCAATTCACAAACGTCACCCAGGATTCCGGCATCACTTATGATGAACTTCATTCCGATCCTTTGTGGTTTGATGCTGACAACGATGGATATCTCGATCTCTTTATTACTTCTGTCTATGCCAATGATCGCAGTTACCTGTACAAAAACAATGGCGATGGCAGCTTTACTGATGTTACATACTTAAGCGGAGCGAGAGTGTTCAATGGGTGGGGAAACGCCTTTGCCGATATCGACAATGATGGCCGGCTTGACCTGGTGGTGGGCAGTGGCAATGGTACCAAGCTGCTTCACAACCGCACCCAAAATGGATTCCGTTCCCTGGTTTTGAAACCTGTATGGTCAGATGGAGAAGTGCTGGTTTTGAACGATTCATTTTCCGAACATCCAAATTCCCCAGCCTTTGGAACCAGGGTCAAAATCACCCTGGCAGATGGCAAAGGCAGAGAAATGAGCCTGATCCGCGAGCTTTCCAGCGCTAAGGGTACTACATCTCAATCTCAGCCAATACTTCATTTTGGGCTGGGGTCTGCAACACCTTTGAAAATTGAGAGAGTTAGTTATGAAAAGGATTAAGACCAATGTTCTAAATCCGATAGATTCTCAGCATACCCAGCTTATCCCAAATTGCATAATCGGCTATGAGGACGATAAGATAGTTTCGGTAACTAACCATAATCCCAATGTTCAGGAAGAAGTTCAGGACTTCTCAGATTGTGTATGTTTACCGGGATTAATCGACTTACACGTCCATCTTTCCCAATATGACATCAGAGGAATGTATAGACCTGCTTTGTTGCCCTGGTTAAGCGAAGTGGTGTTTCCCGAGGAAGCCAAATCCAGGCAAGCAAGCTTTGCAGCAAGTATCGGAGAGCACTTTTTCGATGCGCTGCTTAAGACTGGTACAACGACGGCTGTCGTTTATACTGCGCCCTTTTTTCAAGCCTGTGACCTTGCCTTTGAAATCGCCAGGGAAAAGGGCATTAGAGCATTGATAGGTATGACTCTTATGGATAGGAATTCTCCCCGGGATCTTCTCCAATCCACAAGCTATGCCCTGGAGGGAAGCATTGAGCTATATGAGAAGTGGCACAAGCGTCATCCCCTTTTGGATTATATCTTTACACCCAGGTTTGCTCCCACCTGTTCTGCGGAACTTATGAAGGCTTTGGGAGAGTTTACAGCCAGACACGGGAGCTATCTCCAGACACATCTTTCGGAGAACATAGCAGAATTGAAGTGGGTTAAGCAGTTGTTTGGGATGAACAGCTATACAGAAGTATATGAACACTATGGAATACTGAGTTCCAAAACTATCCTGGCCCACGCCATTCATCTCAGTGTAGCAGAACTCGATATCTTGCACAGATATGATACCAAGATTGCACACTGCCCGGATTCGAATTTTTACCTGAAGAGCGGAGAATTCAATTTCCCGCAAATAAAGGAACACGGGCTGAAGTTTGGGCTCGGATCTGATGTGGGAGCTGGAACCTGCCTGAATATGTTATATCATGCCAAGATATCAAATTACCGTCAATCCAGCTATCCTATACTACCCGAGGAAACGTTTTATAGCATTACTCTGGGATCTGCAGAGGTGCTGGGCTGGCAGAGCACAATCGGCTCGATCGAAGCGGGTAAACAGGCAGATTTCGTCTTTCTGAAACCATTGATTCCCGAGATCACATTTAATGAGACCCTGCTTTCCAGAATAATCTTCTGCCCTGAAGACTTCCGGGTTACCGCAACCTTCGTGGCAGGCAAAACAGTTTTCTCGAAATAAAAATCCCTCTGATGCCCCGGAATTGGAAAGCTTCTTGCAAGCAATCAGGCGAGTCTATACTTTAGAATGCTGTTTCGACATGGAAAATGTCTGAAGTTTTGAAGATAATTAGTAAGAATAAGTAGAATTCGTGGTTCACACAGAGCCACGAAAAGGAGTCAACATGAAGTCTTTCAGCTTCTTAGTAATCCTGATGCTGTTAGCAGTAAGTATCAATGCAGAACTGATGTGGGATAACGATGTTACTATCCGTAGCGGAGTGAATATTGAATGGTTCCGGACGGGAATCGATACAAATGATGGTTGTGCCATCTACGTATGGTCGGATACCAAACTTGGTGCCCGGGACTTGTATGCCCAAAAAGTGGATGCCCAGGGAAACATGGTCTGGGGAGATCCCCTAATCGTGGATCAAAAGGCGGATCGTCAGGAAGACCCTGTGATTACGAGGACTTCCGATGGTGATTTTATCATAGCCTGGATAGAATATCTCTATGACCAGAATGGGGACGTATTTGCCCAAAAGGTTTCGCCCAGCGGACAGCTCATGTGGCAGGTGGGTGGAATGCCGGTCTGCACTCTGCCTAGTAACCAGATCTCGCTCAATATCGAGCCTGACAATGCAGGTGGAGCATACATCATTTGGGAGGATTCCAGAAACCCAGGCAAGGATTTATATGGCCAGAGACTGGATACCAATGGGAACCCGGTTTGGACAGTTAATGGCAATCCCATTGCCAATTCAACTGCCAACGAATCCCAAAACACCATGTGGGCAGATGGAGAAGGCGGGATGATAATCGCCTATCTCAGTTCAATATCAAACAATTCCGATATCTTTGTAAAACGCTTTTTACCCAATGGCACAATGCCGTGGACACAGATGGTCGATCTTACTGAAGTTGTGAGCGAAAAAGCCAAAATCCGCATGGCCCCCTTGGGAAATGGTGAATTTGTATTTGCCTGGGAAGATAAGAGATTGGGAGATCCGGATATTTTCCTCCAGAAACTAAATCTGAATGGTCAAAAGCTATGGCCCGGAGATTTCAGGGTATATGCCGATGCCGACACCTCCTCCCAGATCAGCCCCAGAATCGTTCAGACCTCTGATACTGCTGTTATCGTGGTGTGGGAAGACCGTCGCCTCGATCCCCAGAACCCGGATTTGTTTGCCCAGAAAGTAAATGCCTCCGGACAGCTGATGTGGAACCCCAATGGGATTCAACTGGCAGTAGACGAATTTGCCCAGGATAACGTCCGCATGGCCGCTGATAATGAAGGGGGTACATACATTGTGTGGGAAGACTCCCGGAATGGAAACGTACCCAATATCGATGTCTATGCTCAGCGGCTTTCATCTACTGGTGCTGAACTCTGGACTTCCAATGGTAAACCTGTATGCACTGCACCAAATGAACAGAGCGGTGGATTGATAAAAGTGGCAAATGACCACATTTTCGTAAACTGGATGGACATGCGAAACGGATCTGTCGGATTGAACTACCAGGTTCTGACCCCCACAGGAAACACCTTGCTCGCCGAAAATGGTGTGGAAATCTTTTGGGGCTTGAGTGGTGATGCAGTGAAGGATCAGATGGTGGTACTTCCCCGTGATAATGATGCCATAGTGATCTGGCAGGATTCCAGATATGCCGTGCTGGGATATCAGATCTTCATGCAAATCATCGATGCTGATGGAAACAAGCTCTTCAATGACCCCGGTGAGGAAAACGGACGTCCTATTACCATGCACACTGGAGCTACACAGCTTACTCCGGCAGCAGTCGTTCTCCCCGATGGTAGTTTTGTTGTAACTTGGGCAGAACAGAGAGAAGATAATCCCAGAGTGTTTGCCCAGATGATTTCCGCCACTGGTGAACGCCTGTGGGGAGATTATGGAATGCCGCTTACTGATATCTCACCCTATACTCAGCAAAAACCAAAAGTCACCTATGAAAATGGTGCGCTCTACTTCGGTTGGTCGCATACAGTAACCATCAATAGCATCAGCTACAATCAAGTGTTTGGCCAAAAGATAGTCGGCGGTCAGAAGATGTGGGGGCCTGATGGAGTCCTCATTTCCCATTACGATACGCAAGCATATTTCGGTGAGAGTATCATCGATGATATGAAGGGAAGATATTTTGTATGGACGACCATCCCTGCTTCCGGAGGTTATGCCGTGGTAGCCAAGCTCGTTACTGAAGATGGTGAAACTGCTCCTGGCTGGCCTGATGAGGGATTAAGAGTATCTACTTATAATGACTGGGATATCCTGCAAACTCTTCCCCAAATCTATCCTACTCCTGATGGAGCAATTACCCTTTGGAGCGATTACCGCTTTGATTTTTCAAGCACCATCTATGGTCAGCACATCTCCGCAGCCGGTTCTCCCACCTGGGATCCCCTGGGAATCCCCATGGCAGATTATGGCCGTGAGCAGGAAGGCTATCAGGCTATTACCAGTCCAGATGGTTTCACCTTCGTCTGGTGTGAAAGCATTGGTGGTATGCTCGATGTAGGCATCAATCGTTATTCCTTTGGTGGCAGTCCGCTGTGGGGTCCATTGGGATTCTTTGTAGTGGAAAGAGATACTGCTCAATCTGCCCCCGCCATTACCAGATTCTCCAATACCGGTATGCTGGTTGCCTGGGTTGATTATTTCAGCTTTGAACCTGATCTCTGCTACAAATATGTGGAAGAAGATGGTGATCTCGTTGGTCCACAATATGGCTATGTGCTCAGCGATGCCCCAAAATCCCAATACAATCCGCTCTTTGCCACACTTGGAACCCAGACAATCGCTGTCTGGTCAGACGGTAGAACCAGTGGCAAAACCGAGATCCTTGGAATACATGCGCAGAAGATTAACAATGAGTTAATGTCTGTAGCTGACCCCAGCACTCCCCTGAAGGAAGCTTTTACCCTAAAGCAAAACTATCCCAATCCCTTCAACCCGGAGACCAGAATCTCATTCGATTTGAACGACAACAGGGAAGCTGTTGAACTGGCCATCTATAATTCCAAAGGCCAAAGAGTCAAAACCCTTTATAAAGGTGCATTGGAAAGAGGTGCGCACGATTTCCTCTGGAAAGGTATCGATGACAATGGCAAGGGAGTTGGCTCTGGAATCTATTTCTACAAACTTAGTAATGGCAAGAATACTCAAACCCGAAAAATGGTATTGATGAAATAGTATCACCTCGAGACATAAACTAAGAAAAATGCTCTGCGCAATGCAGAGCATTTTTCCTTTTATGCTATAGGGTACCAGCCCTATACTTTTACTCAGATGTACACTTGAGCAATACCCAATGTTACTATATGATCTTTAGCTGCTTACCGATTTTGTGGAACTTGTCGAGGGCAAAATCAAGCTGTTTCCGGATATGGGTTGCCATGAAAGAACAACGTATCAGGCATGAATTTGGCGGAACTGCAGGTGGGATTACCGGATTAATAAAGACGCCTTCATCTTCCAGGGCCTTCCACATTCGGAAAGCATTCATCATGTTTCCCACATGCAGGGGAATGACGGGTGTGCAGGAGGTTCCGGTGTCATAGCCCATGGCTTTGAATTCGGACATCATGTAGTTTGTATTATCCCAGAGCCTGGTGATGAGTCCCGGTTCTTCCTTCATGATATTCAGAGCTTCAATAACGCTAGCCGTTGACGCAGGTGGCAAGGACGCAGAGAAGATAAGAGCTCTTGATTTATGTTTCAGGTAGCTGATCAGATCTTGATCAGCGGCGATAAATCCACCCACTGAAGCCAAAGATTTACTGAAGGTGCCCATTATAAAGGCAGTTT
>JAQUHL010000088.1 GCA_028683635.1 Candidatus Cloacimonadota bacterium | reverse complement strand
CGATCTTTCCTGAACTTTGATGGGTTTATCCACGAAAAACAGAGTCTTACCGGCACTTCTTGCCGAAGCAAAGAGATCAAGCTCATCAACCTGGATATTCTGTTCGCTCAGGCAGGTCATCATCATTCTGCCAACTTCGCCGCTGGCGCCAACTATGGCTATCTTCATTTTGAACCTCATAAATACTTACCCTGCAACAGGCAGAGTTAGGAACTTTTTCCTGGCTGGGCGCATTGTGTCAATGCAAAACTTGACAGAAAGCCCCACCCCAAAATCCTTAGCCCCCAAGCCCCTGTAGCTCAGAGGATAGAGCAGCGGTTTCCTAAACCGTTGGTCGGCTGTTCGAGTCAGCCCAGGGGTGCCATCTTTAAAATATCACTCCCTTAGGAATTTATGGAACACATAGAGCAAGGAACCTGCGTATTTTTCTACCATCAAAACAGCCTGGAACTGGGCATGATCCGGGAAGTTCATCCCAAATTCTTACTGGTTTTCTATAATGAAGGGAGCCTTATCAAGCTCACCCCCCAGCGCATTGTTCTCAGCAGCAGGGAAGTCTTTAATGTTTCCACGCCTCTGCAATGCATCACTGCCTTTGCCGATCGAATTGATGAAAGAATCCCTCAGCTCGATCTGGAAATTATCACTCCCCGTCTGGAAACTGGCAGAAGCTATGGCTTTGCCGAGCTTTGTGCCCTGTTTTCTTTGGATGACGACGCCCAGCGTTTTGCCCTGTTCCTCACCCTGAAGATGTCTCCGGAGACAATAGCTCAAAAGCATTCCAGTTTCGTTCTGCTCAGCGACTCCGAGCGCAAGTTGCTCGAGCTGAAGAGGGCGATTCTTTCCCAGCAACATGCATTTCTGATCCAGGCAGAAAAGCTTGTTCAAAACGTGCTGAGTGGAGTCCCGGCTACTGGAGTTGAGAAGGACTTTCTCTCTGAATTCCGCTATCAGCTCAATGAGAATCTACTGGCCAATGAGAACAGCGATCTGATCAAGCTCATCCAAGCCCATCCCTCTGAGCACAGCTTTCAGGAGAAGATTATACTGCTGAAACGATCGATAGGAGATATCAATCCTGAGACGGATGAAGTAATCGCTCTAAGCGGTATCCCGGTTTGTTTTCCCCGGGCTCACACTTTGGAACATCCTGCCCCGGCATTAACCGATCTTACCCATCTTCAGGCCTTCACTATCGACGATTCTGAGACCAGGGACTTTGATGATGCCTTTACCTGGGAATCCCTGCACAGCGGCTTCAGGCTGGGAATCCATATCGCAGAAGTGGCGGCCCATACCAAAAAATGGAATCTACTCTTAGCGGAGGCCAGGCTTCGGGTTTCTTCATTATACCTGCCCTCAGAGGAAATCCCTCTACTGCCGGAAAACCTCTCCCACGATGAACTTAGCCTGAAACAAGGCTCCCTGCGCAACGTCCTCAGTCTGCTTGTGGAACTTGGCCCGGATCTGAAAATCCTGGGCAGCAGTTTTACCACCTCACAGATCCGCATTGATCGGAATTACAGCTATCAGGAAGCCGATAAACTGATGTCTGAGTTCCCCTTCAAGCTATTGCTCAGCTTCCAGACAAAGCTCCAGACCCTTCGCCAGATGGAAGACAAGCGCGGGGATGACCGCTATCAGTATTACCTGAAACTAAAGGGGGGACATCTGCACTTCAAAAAAATCGACCGCTACAGTCCTTCCCGACTACTGGTAGAAGAACTGATGATTTTCTATAACAGCAGCCTGGCTACCTATGCCAGCGAGCTGAAAATGCCTCTCATTCACCGCAATATCGAGCAGTTATCCTATTTCAATAATGAGAACCCGGAAGAAGCAGAGAATGGCACATCCTTCTTCAATGCATATCTATCCACCACCCCCAGCTATCACCCCGGCATCGGGGCTGATGCCTATGTGCATGCAAGTTCTCCCCTCAGGCGCTATACCGATATCCTGAACCAAATGCAGGTTTCCCACTATCTCAGGCACCAAAACATCCCCTTTTCTTCAGATGAACTGGAAAAACTGATCCCTGAAATCGAAACCAGGTTGCTGCTCCAAAAAGAACTTATCGCTTCCTCCGACCGTCTGTGGTTTCTGCGCTATCTAAACCAGGAGTGCATGAACCAACCCCTCCAGGTAAAAGTCCTGAGAAAAACCAAAAGCACCTGTATAGTGGAGGTTTCACCCTGGAACAGAAAGCTGCAGCTAATCACCGATGCGAGGATTTTTCCAGATACCCTGGTCACCATCATCCCCACCGGCATTGATTGGGAAAAGGGTATCCTGCTTGCCGATACAGTTTAGTTCCACCCGATAAATCCAAAATTCCCAGAGGAAATACCCCCCCAGAGCTCTGGGGGGGATCTTTTGATCATCTGTCAGTCATGCTGATTAATCTTCGATACCTTCCAATACCTCTTCCATTGGAATCATGCAGGCTAAAGCCACCCCTTCTCCATATTTTGGATCTGCCTTATAGCAGTTTCGAATATGGCGCAGCTTGATCTCACGAGGAGCATCACCCATGTTGCGGGTTGTGTTTTCAAAAAGAACCTGCTGCTGCCCGGGGCTCATCAAATGGAACAGGGCTCTGGGCTGAGAATAGTAGTCAGCATCGTCACGATGGTTCCAGTGGTCAGCCGCTCCGGCAAGATCAAGAGGCGGTTCCTTGAAATCTGGCTGCTCCTGCCATTCACCATAACTGTTAGGCTCATAAGCCAAGGTACTGCCATAGTTTCCATCCACCCTCATCTGGCCGTCGCGGTGATAACTGTGGGCTGCGTTTTTGGGTCTATTGACTGGGATCTGATGATGATTTACTCCCAGGCGGTAACGTTGAGCATCACCATAGGAGAAAAGCCTGGCCTGTAACAGCCTGTCTGGGGAGAATCCCAGCCCGGGAACGATATTGGCAGGATTGAAAGCAGCCTGTTCCACTTCGGCGAAGTAGTTGGCCGGATTGCGGTTGAGCTCCAAAATACCCACTTTAATGAGAGGATACTGCTTTTTGGACCAAACCTTGGTGATATCGAAAGGATTGAATGGCAACCGGGTAGCTTCCTCTTCGCTCATCACCTGGATGCTCATTTCCCAGCGGGGGAAATCGCCCCTTTCTATGCTGTCATAGAGGTCGCGCTGATGGCTTTCACGATCAGAGGCGATGATAGCTTCAGCCTCAGCATCCGTTAAGTTTTTGATCCCCTGCAGAGTCTTGAGGTGGAACTTTACCCACACGCGGATGTTGTCCTTGTTATACATGGCAAAGGTGTGGCTGCCATAGCCGTTCATGTGTCTGTAGGAGAGTGGTATGCCACGGTCGCTCATGGTGATCGTAACTTGGTGCAAAGCTTCAGGCAGCGAACTCCAGAAATCCCAGTTGTTTTGGCACTCCTCATATTGGTGCGGGGATCGCGTTTCACTGCATGGTTGAGGTCCGGAAATTTGAGCGGATCCCGGATAAAGAAAACGGGGGTGTTGTTGCCCACCAGGTCCCAGTTTCCTTCGTCAGTATAGAATTTGATGGCAAAGCCCCGGATGTCGCGTTCGGCATCTGCTGCCCCGCGCTCACCTGCCACGGTGGAAAAGCGGACAAAGACCTCGGTCTGTTTACCGATCTCAGAGAAGATATTGGCCTTGCTGTATTTGCTGATGTCGTGGGTGGTAGTGAAATGGCCAAAAGCCCCGGATCCTTTCGCATGCATTCTCCGCTCCGGAATCACTTCCCGATCGAAGTGAGCCAGCTTTTCCACCAGCCACACGTCCTGCATCAATAGCGGCCCGCGTGGTCCGGCCGTCATTATGTTCTGATTGTCCACCACTGGTGCACCTGCCACAGTGGTCAACTTTTTCTTTTTCTTCTTTTCGTCCATGTTGTAGCTCCTTTTCTTCTTTGTTTAGTACATTGATATACTCTTTTCTTTATGGCATTTGATGCACAACCCTTTAGTTCGGCCTGCATCAGCAATATCAGGTTTCCTTTGAAGGGACATAATCCAGGCCAACCCACCACCCATAATGAGTGGGCCGCTGCCCCACACCCCGTCCTATTACATTATTCAATATAAACTCTGTATCATCTATTCCAATCCTGCCAAGGTCTTGCGTAACTGGAAGAGCGCCTGGCTCTTGAATGACATTATCCTGCATGAAACCACAATGTTCACAGTCAAGGTGAATCCAATGGCGCGACCCTATTAGATCGCATTCCATAGATCCAATATTGGGCTATGGTTGTCAAGCAAAATCTGCAGCTAACTGCGTACAATTTCGGATAGGCAAACTCAGTGCTGAAGTTGCCGTTAATGAAACTTAACAATGTGCTCATCTGGACATTTGAAGTTTGTAGGGTGGAATCTGTCTTTTCTGTGAGGGTCTATGCTCCAATATTATCAGAAAACAAAAATCCAATTTGTCCTTGACAAAAATCCGCTTATAATAATATTAGCGCTCAGCACGTGAGACTGCTAAAGTAAAAAAGATAAAAAAACTAATCTTATGGAGGTAAAACACTATGGCAAAGCAAATGCAATTTGCTCATGATGCCCGTACTTCTCTGAAAAACGGGGTTGATAAACTTGCCGATGCCGTTAAGGTTACCCTTGGACCCAAGGGCAGAAATGTAGTTTTGGATAAGAAATTTGGTTCGCCTACCATCACCAATGATGGAGTGACGATTGCCAAAGAGATTGAGCTTGAGGATCCCTATGAAAACATGGGTGCCCAGCTTTGCAAAGAAGTTGCGGAAAAAACTCATGACATCGCCGGAGACGGCACCACCACTGCCACCCTCCTTGCCCAGGCCATCATCGAAGAGGGCTTGAAGCATGTGACAGCCGGTGTGAATCCCATGTATCTGAAACGTGGAATGGAAAAGGCTGCCAAGATCGTGGTGAACAAGATCCATGAATACAGCAAAGCCATCAAGAGCAATGAAGAAATTGCCCAGATTGCCACCGTCTCTGCCAACAACGATCCTGAAATCGGCAAGCTAATCGCCGAAGCCATGGAATCCGTCGGCAAGGAAGGTGTCATCAACATCGAAGAAGCCAAATCCATCGATACCGGCCTCGAAAAGGTCGAGGGCATGCAATTTGACCGTGGCTATCTCTCTCCCTATTTTGTCACCAATCCGGACAAGATGGTCACCGAGCTTGAAGAGCCCTTTATCCTGCTTTATGACAAGAAGATCAGCGTCATGAAAGATCTGCTGCCCATCCTGCAGGAAATTGCCCAGCATGGCAAACCCCTGCTCATCATTGCCGAAGATATCGAAGGCGAAGCCCTGGCCACCCTCGTGGTCAATAAACTCCGCGGTATTCTTAATATCTGCGCCGTCAAAGCCCCCGGTTTTGGTGATCGCCGCAAAGCCATGCTCGAAGATATCGCCATCCTCACCGGTGCCACCCTCATTTCCGAAGAAATGGGACGCAAGCTGGATTCCTGCACCATGACCGATCTTGGCAGAGCCAAAAAGATCATCGTGGAAAAAGAAAACACCACCATCCGCGAAGGTGCCGGAAATCAGGACGCAGTAGCCGGACGCATCAAACAGATCAAAGCCCAGATCGAAGAAACCACTTCCGATTATGACCGTGAAAAGCTGCAGGAACGCCTTGCCAAGCTTTCCAGTGGTGTTGCAGTGATCCGTATCGGTGCCGCCACCGAAACCGAAATGAAAGAAAAGAAAGCCCGTGTGGACGATGCCTTGCATGCCACCCGCGCTGCCGTCGAAGAAGGTATCCTTCCCGGCGGGGGAGTTACCCTCATCCAGGCTTCCAAGGTGCTCAAAGCAGAAAAGAACCTCACCTATGAAGAGAAGATGGCTTTCCAGATCATGATGAAAGCCCTCGAAAAACCTGCTTACCAGATCGCCAGCAACGCCGGAGAAGAAGGTGCAGTGATCGTGGAAAAACTAAAAGGTATGAAAGATATCCACATCGGTTACAATGCCGCCACAGGCGTTTTTGAAGATCTCTTCAAAGCCGGTGTGCTCGATCCCGCCAAGGTTGTCCGCTCTGCCGTGCAAAATGCCACCTCCATTGCCGGACTCTTCCTTACCACCGAATGCATCGTTACCGATATCAAAGAACCGGAACCACCAGCCCCAATGCCCAATCCCGGCATGGGCGGAATGTACTAAACCATACCCCTATCAATAAACCCTCATTAAGCCTCCCTTTGCGGGAGGCTTTTTTTTCTGCAGAATATGCAGGCTCGTGACCTTCATTTGCTCTGGGACACTGGATTCATCCAGTCTGTTATAGAACACAGATATGAGGATTGAGCGGATAATGCCGAGGTTATTGATATTTGTACATAACTGCATTAACTTGAGCGGCGAGAACCAATAACAAACGTGTTGAAGCACGTGTTGCAGATGCCGCTTATGCACGCCGTAGCCGTTTCCAGCCCAGCGTGCGGTAGATCATAGGCAGGGTGCGTGGCGAAGAGCCAAAGCCCCTGTATATGCAGGCACCAAAACCACTAAACAGCTGCTCGTTGGCAACACAATGCGACACAATGATCAAAGACCATATAATAATGGGTTGTAGGGCGAAGCCCTCCTCCTTTTAGGGTGGTGGGCAGGAATAGATTTACAGAGCTAAGCCTCACAACCAGCATATCTGGAAGTCTGCATTCGATAAATCGGGATGTGCAACGACCTGCCCATTCAGTCATTCCCCGTCCCCCGTCATTCCCGACCTGGATCGGGAATCCAGGACAAATCACCCTTGTTTCACAGCGTTAATCACTTCTTAATCTACCATTAATCAAGCGTTAATAATTAACGCTTGATTAAGGGTAGATTAAGAAGTGATTAACGCCTTGGAACAGGCAACGGAGTTACCTTACAGGAAAGCCCAGCGGGCGACAGATTATTGGCAGGGTGCGAGGCGAAGCCTGAGCCCCTGTACGGAAGTAGAAAAAAGAATTAGCCCTTTGTGGTGACGAGGACGTCACCACCCCATTAACATCAAAGGTAGGCAGCCTATGTTACAGACGGTCTGAAGACCGTGCCACCGTGCATGCGCAGCCTTGTATCACGGGTTTCAGCCCCTTAGTTATTGCAATGTGAAAAAGATAAGAACATGAGGTATCGCTTAACGGCTCAAATCAGCGATATAATGAAAAGGATTGACCTGCGAAGGCTGATAATATCTAAACTAAAAAAAAGACCAGGCCACTTGATCCTATGGACGATTATACCTGTGCTTTGGGGATATAAACTGACACCCAAAGCTGCAAGAAGTGACACAAGGGGAAAGTGGGGATAAGGCTTTGATCGGTGGTTAGTTGCGAGGGACTGGCTTTGGAAATGTCCAAGCGCTTATTTGGACGTTTTTGGAC
>JAQUHL010000087.1 GCA_028683635.1 Candidatus Cloacimonadota bacterium | reverse complement strand
CGGTCTGTATGGAATAAACCACAAGCGGTGGCTGTCTGCCACTCCCAGGATCAATACCAGAGTTTTGATCTCCCAGGATGGAATCAGGAAAATCCACAATCTATACGATCAGGCGGGGATTCATCCAAGGTATTATGAGCGTTGCACTCTCATCCACAACGCAGTACCCATTCCCGGCCACTTGCCGGAAAGGGCATATCCAAATAGACTCAAGGTAATTTTCATAGGCAGAAACTCTAAAGAAAAGCGCTATCAGCTCTATGAACAAATAGCTGAAACAAGCGTTAAACAGGAGATGGGATACGAGTTCTATAGTATTGGCAATTTTGCCAGCAGCGATTTTGTCAGTTCCCACGGGGAGATTTTCAATCGTAAGTCCCTATACCAGATCCTCTCCGAATGCCACATATTGATCCTCTGCTCTTCGTCTGAGGGTCTCCCGCTGGTAATAATGGAGGCTATGGCTTGTGGAGTGATTCCCATTGCTACGAATGTGGGAGGGGTGTCAGAAGCCTTTGAGGATGGGGTTAGCGGAAGCCTGGTTGCATCAGAATCTGAAGAACAGATCGTGCAGGATATGATTTCGGTTTTGAAACAATGGGACCGGGATACCACCATGCTGAGTAGCATGTCCAAATGTGCTTACGAGTACGTGAAGGAGCACTTCAGCTACGACACTTTCAGTACCAGGTATCTGAATGTTTTCCAAGAGCGACCTCACCAAACAGATTAGTTTTCCTCACCTGGATCGGAGAGCAAGTACTACTGATAAATGCTGATGTCCGGGCGGGGGTCACTTAAACCCCTGTTGCAACGGAAATCTTTCTTGCTAATCTCTTTTTTCCGTCCCTGAGCGTAGCTCCGATTGATCCGATTACCATTTGAATGAAACGGTTCGTGGAATAAGTGGATTGGGAACTCATCTTTCACAAAGTTCAATCCAAGCACTCCGGCAGCCAGTAACCTGCGTCCCATATCATCATCTTCATTGCCCCAGCCGATGTAGTTTTCATCATAGCCATTAACCCTGACATAGTCATCCTTTAAGATGGCGCACACTCCTCCCCTCAGCTTGGCACCACGCCTGCCAATCCTTATGTAACGATATAGCAGGTAACTTATGAGATCTTTTCGATACTGCCTTTGGAGCTTCTGAGCCTGAGCCTTCGTAATCACGGATCTGTAACTACCCTGGGTGATTGTTTGCTTAGTAAACAATTCGTTTTGTGCGTTGTCCAAGCGGACTGGATACCCACTCAGAAAGATACCGGGACATATTCTATTGCTTATTACCTGTAGATACCCCTGGCTGATCAGAATATCCTGATCAATAAATGCCAGGATCTCTCCTCTGGCCAGACTAGCAGCATTATTACGAACTCTTGCCAGCCTGAAACCCTCGTTTTCCTGGCGCACCAGCTTTACAGTTATCTGGGTTTTTATAATCAGACTGCGGTAAAAAGAGACAATATCCTCTTCTGAGCCGTCGTCACTCAGGATGATTTCATCTGGTAACAGACTTTGTTGAAACACCGAAAGCAAACACTTTTCCAAGAGCTGTAAGCGGTTAAAAACTGGAATAATCAAACTGATGCGCAAGTCCAAATCCTTAGTAAAAAATCTTATTATTAGGGTTGAAATCAGTAATAAAGAACTTACTGAATGCCCGAACTCCTTTTTGAGTTTGCAGTATCCGTCAAGCTTTTTCCCATTCCAGGAAGTGCTATGACCAACTAAGACTTGAAGAGTAACAGGGACAGGAGATACAGAACAAATTCGAAAAGTACGATTGCTGCCCCGGTAGGGACATTGAATATCCAAGAAAGATAGAAACCGCCTGCAGCAGAGAGTACTGCCGTCAGGATACTAATGATAATGGCGGGGATTAATCTTTTATTGATTCGGAAGGCTATCGTTGCGGGCAATATGAGCTGTGCGGTAACGAGGATGATACCGGTAATTTTAAGGTTGATAACGATATTTACAGCCAGGAGGATCAGGAAAAGGTAGTTTGCCAGATCTGTCTTGATCCTGTAAACACGGGCGATTTCCTGATTGTAGGTGAGGTAAAACAATTCCTTGAAAAACAACCAGATAAACCCCGCATTCAAGAACATCAGGATGGAAAGTGAGATCAGATCCCCTTTACTGATAAACAGAACATTACCAAAAAGGTAGCTGGAAAGATCGAAAACATAGCTACGTTTTATGGAGATTAGCGTGATTCCCAAAGCCATCGAAACGGATAGAAAGATGGTGATGGTATTGGCTTCTTCGAGTTTGAACTTCCGGGAGAGGATCCCGATCATGAGCGAGATAAAAACCACGAAAATTGTGGTGGTTATTTGCAGATTCAGTCCGCTAAGAATTGCCAGAGCTATTCCTGCAAAGGCTATGTGGGATAATGCTTCACCCATATAGGAAATCTTCCTGAGGGTCACGAAAGGAGAAAACAACGCCAGGCAGATTCCGGAAAGGATAGCTCCACTGAGGGCAAAGATGACAAAGCTATAGATCATATTTAGTAGTGCTTGTCCACAAGCTGGATAGTATCACCGAAGGTCTTGTGGATAACTTCCGAATTCAGCAGTTCGGTTTTAGAATGGCAATGCAGGGTAACATTCAGACACACCAGAAAGCTGCAGTATTTGCTAAGGGTATGCAGATCATGAGATATCGTGATAATCGTCTTCCCGGCAACGTGGAGATCCTTGAGGATGGTGAAGAATCCCTCCACTCCTTTCTGATCTATACCTGCTTCGGGTTCATCGAGGATTAAATAGTGGCTGCCAGAAACTATGGCCCTGGCCAAAAGTACTCTTTGGAATTCTCCGCCGGAAAGAGTGCCGATCAAAGAATTGCGGTGCTTGAGAACTCCGCATTGTTCCAAAGCTGCTTCAGCAATATTTCTATGAGCTTGCCTGAACCTCTTTCCCAAGGGAAGGGAGGCCGCCAGCCCCATCAGCACGATATCCAGGGCTGTGGCTGGAAAATGGCGGTCGTAGATTTCCTTTTGGGGTAAATAACCGATGCTGTTCATTTTCAGCCACTTATGGTTGGGGATTGCATCGATCAGGATTTCTCCGCTACTGGGTTCTAACAAAGCGAGCAGCAGCTTGATCAGGGTGGATTTGCCAGCTCCGTTGGGTCCAATAATTGCCACAAACTCGTTATCCGCAATCCGGAAATCTATATCTTTCAGGATGGCAGTACTGTCTATACTGTAGCTGAGGTTTTTGAATTCAATCATTGGTAAAGGTGGGCTTCATTATCTCCCAGTTTTTGATTAACAATTCAGAAATCGTTTTGATTGGTAGGCTGGTGCCCAAGGGATCGAGTTGGATAACGACGAGATTGAGTCTCTTGGCCAATTCTTCAGCAGGTTTGGGATTCATCTGAGGTTCTGTGGTTATGGCTTTCAACTGGTATTCTCTGATTTTTGCGCTGAGCATGCTCAGTTCTTTGAGGGTTGGTTCTTGTCCGGGTGATGTCTGGATTGATCCGATTACTTCGATGCCAAACTCATCTGCAAAGTAACTAAAGCTATTGTGATAGGTGATCAGAGCCGGGCTTGGGAAGCCTTGTACTTCTGCTTTGATCTGAGCATGGGCAAGCTGCAATTCCCGGATCATGATTTGAGTATTTGCTGTTATCTGAGATCTGAATTCAGGATACTTTTCCAAAAGTAGATCGGAAAGGCTTGTGGTCATCAGCATCAAAAAATCGGGTGATAGCCAGATATGGGGATTCATGCCTTCATGATGATGTTCATCGGCAGGATGGGGAGTGGGTTGGTGTGGTTCATCCTGAGGTTCTGCCTCTTTCTCAGCGTCATGTTGTATCTGGTTTTCAATATCGATCAGGGAGGATATCTCGATCAGTTTGCCTTTGTGAACTGTCAGGCTTTTCATCAGGTGAGTTTCCAAACCCAAACCATTGGCTATGATTACTCCGGCATCTTCCAGGTCTTTTAGATCAGCAGGGTTGGGAGACCAGGTGTGGGGGGAAGAATTGGGAGGAACCAGGCAGCGTACTTCAATAGCATCACCAACCAATTGTTTAACAAGCAGTTCATAGGGATAGATGGTAGTTATAATCAGCTTGTTCAGGGGTGCAGCTTTCTTCCTGCAGGAAGTGGCGACCAGGCAGAGCACAAGCAGGCCGATGAGGATAACAGGGATCTTTTTCATATTAAACCTCAGGATATATTCTTTTTATACGATTTCGTAATCACGGATCAGGTAGCTGTGTTCTTCGTCAATAGAAACTTCAAGATAGATACCATTTTCCCGGTATTCTTCCTTTTTGATGCTGCCAATCTCGTGCAGACGGGATTTGATGCTGCCTTTATCGTATGGTAGAAGGATTTTCCTGATGCCGCTCTGGAAGAGCAGGCGATCGATCCTTTCGAGTAGGGTTCCAATGTTATCCTGCTGTAGGGCAGAGATCATTACACTATATTCATAGCGTCTGCCAATCAGGACGCGGAAACTTTGTTCCAAGCGGTCTATCTTGTTCAGTACGATAAGTTGAGGGATATGGCTGGCTTCGATCTCTTCGAGGACTTTCTGCACCTGGGAGATATAGTACTCGTAGCGTTCATCGGAGGCATCTACAATATGCAAAAGGAGGTTGGCATCTTTCACTTCCATCAGAGTGGCTCGGAAGGATGCTACCAGATGATGAGGCAGGTTTGAAATAAATCCCACGGTGTCCGAAATCACGATCGGGCTGCCAGTTTCAAGCTTTAACTGGCGGGAGGTGGAATCCAGAGTTGCAAAGAGTTTATCTTCCACCAGGACACCGGCATTGGTTAAAGCATTGAAGAGAGTGGATTTTCCAGCGTTGGTATAACCAACCAGACAGATTTTTTTGGTGTTTTCCCGCTGTTTCCTTTGAGTTTCTTTTTGATGCATGATTTCATTGAGAGCTTTTTTACAGCGGCGGATTTGATTGCGGATCAAGCGCTTATCTATCTCTATCTGCTTTTCTCCCATGCCTCTGGTGGCGGCTCCGCCCACGCTGCGAACCGAACCTCTTTCTTTATCAAAATGCCCCCAAAGCCTTCGCAGACGAGGCAACTGATATTCGAGTTCGGCAAGTTTGATCTGAAACTTGGCTTCCCGGGTCTTGGCATGGTTGTGGAAGATGCTGAGGATAAGTTCCGTGCGGTCAACGACAGTGATTTTGTTTTTTTGGTCGATGTTTCTGGCTTGGATGGGGCTAAGCTCTTCATTGACAACCAATAGTTCAGCACCAGCTTTGAGCATTTTGGTCTGCATTTCTTCCAGAAATCCCTTACCAAAAAAGCTTCCCCGCTCCGGGTTATTACGCTTTTGGGTATATGA
Organism: Candidatus Cloacimonadota bacterium; assembly: GCA_028683635.1. GTDB lineage: Bacteria > Cloacimonadota > Cloacimonadia > Cloacimonadales > Cloacimonadaceae > JAQUHL01. The sequence goes on along the minus strand of JAQUHL010000087.1, from coordinate 2,040 downwards.
TCCCAACACTGTGATACCTGCAGTATCGGCCAGGCGTTCCAGTTCGGAGAGGCTGGCTTGAGCCTCCTGAGGAGATTCTCCCTGGCGCACCAAGGCAGCAAGAAAGGCCGTATTAACCGGTTTTTCCAGCTCTTCCCAATCTTCCAATTCATGTTCTAAAAAGTCTAATTCATCATATTCATGCTTCATATTCCGTGCTTTCCTTATAATGTGGAAAGATGTAGGTAAAACTGGTTCCCTTTCCAGGTTCGCTTTTCACTTGGATCTTTCCCTGGTGAGCATTGACCATATTTAGTATTAAAATGAAAAAACGATCACAAATCTCAAATGAAAAAGGAGCATAGAATCGGTCAAGCCAAATCTTCACCTAAGAGTATATACCGAAAAAGCATTTGACAGATTACCCGATCCACAAAAACCATAGCCCAATCTTCAATAAGGTGGTTTATGAAAACGACAGTGTTCTGGCTCCTGGTTATGCTATTGTTGGTGTGCGGACTTGGAGCAGAAGAGGATTCCAAGCGTCCACTCAAGGCCATGGCCTATTCCATCCTCCCCGGAGGCGGACAGGTGTATAACCAGAAATATCTCAAAGCTGGTGTGGTGATCGGGGTACAGGCATATCTTATTGGTAACGCCTTTTACCATGATTCACAACGGGATAAGTACAGCAAAAAAGCTGCCCGGGAAAGTAACTTACTGCTGAAAGAAAGCTATCTTGACAAAAAACAAAGCAGTTATGAGAAACTTCGGAACGATTATTGGTGGATGGCAATAACTGCCGTCCTGGCGGCCTCTGATGCCTTTGTGGATGCCCATTTATATGATTTCGAAAAGCGGAAAAGCGATGTACGGCTCAAGTTTGAAGATAAAACTATGATACTGGAATATCACTGGTAAAAAGGGGGATGGATGGACACCGTGTGGCATTTTAACGGAAAATGCGGGCTAAGGATTTTACAGCTAATCTCGTGTATCTTGCTCTTCAGTTTCTTCTCCTGTGCTGTACAGGCAGTGGAAGACAACAGCATCGAAAAAGAGATTTTTGATCTGACCAATATTGAGCGCCAAAGGCATGGCTTAAAGGCTTTGAAACCTGAGAAAGGCCTGGACGAACTGGCCCGTTACCATAGTGGTAACATGTTGAAATATAAGTTCTTTGAACACAGGGATGTATTTGGAGATGAAGTGTCGGATCGGGCTAAGAAGCGGTATTCCGATCTCCTGTATTCCAGCATTGGAGAGAACCTTGCTCATACTACAGGGTTGGATTCCCATTTAGTGGCTTCAAACATTGTTGATGGTTGGATGAATTCACCCGGGCACAGGGAGAATATCCTTACAGAAGCTTTTACCCATCTGGGAGTGGGTGTTGTTATCGAAGGAAAGGACGTTTATGCCACCCAGAACTTTGCAACTCCTCTGGTTTTGTCCAAAGAAAAGCACCCGCTGGAGTGGAACACAGACACCCCATTGGAGATTACTTATACCCTTATGGCAGATTTTCCCCGGGTTGAGTTGAAAGCTGTTCTCGAATACCCTGATTCCAAGGCGAGGTTCGATCTCAGTGAGACACACTACACGCTCGGCTACGAGCCTCTTTCCATAGAATGGCTCTCCTTTGATGCTTTCAAACTCAGGCTGACCTTCCGCCAGGGTCCCGGATTGTATCAAATCTGTTTTGGCAGAGGTGAATCCTATTACTCCGAAGGTTATAAAATCAGGATCAAATAAGAAAATGAACATAAAAAAGCTTGTATTGCTTCTCGTGCTAACATTAATCATGATCCGGCTCAATGCCCAGTTTGGAGGAGGAGCAGGATCTTTGAACAACCCATACCAAATTAATTCGATTGTACATCTGAACAACATCCGGGGCCAGTATCTGGATAGTCATTTCCTGCAGACTGCCGATCTGGATCTGAGTAAAACCAATCCTGTCAATGTAGCCACCTGGGAGCCGGGATCAAGCCATCAGACAGGGGACTTCGTAAAACATCCTGAGGGTGGTTCCGTCTATACCTGGATGTGCACACAGAA
>JAQUHL010000086.1 GCA_028683635.1 Candidatus Cloacimonadota bacterium | reverse complement strand
TTCGGATACCTATTGGGATGAAGTTCCCTATCCGGAAATCGGTGCCATCTATAACTATGCTTTTGAGGATGGTCCCTTCAGTGGCCAGGCTTATCTGTATCACGGAGTATGCGGAACCCAGGTGGAAACTCCCATCTTCAAAACCATGTATTTCAGCTTTGATTTCTCCCAACTCACCAGCCTGGCATCAAAACAGGAATGGATGGAGGATCTGGCAGATTGGTTTGGAATAATGCCTACAGCCAATGCAGATAACAACCTGCCCGGCCTGGTCACGAAGCTGGAATCCATATATCCCAATCCCTTCAACCCCAGCACCACGATCCGCTTCCAGCTATCCCAAGCTGCCGAGATCAGCCTCGAGATCTATAACATCAAAGGTCAGAAAGTAGCCACTCTCACCAATGGTCACAAAACTGCCGGAACCCATACTGCCATCTGGAACGGAATTGATAATTCCGGCAGGAAAGCATCCAGCGGCATCTATTATGTCCGGCTCAAAACACCAAAGCAAACTGAATCCCGAAAGATTACTCTCATCAAATAATGGAGGATAGATGAAAAGAACACTCTGTCTCATCTTTAGCCTGACCCTGCTCTGCGGATCTCTCCTGGCCGGAGATTTCTTCATCGGGGACGGAACCAGTACTCAGAACTATGTTCCAGTTGCCGGAGGATCAAACTATAGCTGGAGCAAGATTATCTACACGGCTTCCGAAATGCAGGCAGCCGGATTCACCGCAACCCAAAACATCACCAGAATTGCCTTCCAACCTGGAAACGCAGTATCCGGATATGTAATGAACAACCAGCAGATCTATATGCGTGCTTCCTACGATGCCCAGTATCCTTCCACGGGTGGAGCAAACTATCCAGGAACATCCGGTTTCACCCTGGTTTATAATGGCAGCATAACCTGGAACGGCCCAGGCTGGGTGGAGATCGCCTTAGATACTCCCTATAGTTACAATTCCTCCTGGGGAATTGAGCTTCTCTGGGAAAACCACGACGGCACCCTACTGGCCGGCTATCCCAAGTTCCGCTATACTTCAGATGGGAGCTACACTTGCGTTTACAAAACCGGCAGCACCTGGCTCACCACGTCCGGAACCCGCTATCGTAACCGTCCCAACATCTGGTTTATGACTCCCACCTCAGACCCACCCAGTGTTGCAGTTCCTGCCAGTCCCACAGATGGCGCAACCGATATCGGCATCACCACTTCTCTGCTCTGGAACCATACTGGCGGCTTGCCCACCGGCTACAGGATCTGGCTTGGGTCAAACTATCCACCCTCAAACATCGTGGCTGCCCAGATCCTGACCACCAATACCTATAACCCGCCTGAGTATCTGGAATATGCCACCACCTATTACTGGAGAATCGTGCCTTTCAACGACAACGGTCCTGCCACGGATTGCCCAATCTGGAGCTTTACCACCATGGCAGATCCCTCCATCACCGAGTTTCCACATAGCCAGGACTTCAATGCTGATTTTCCTCCTACCCAGTGGGAACACTATTCAGGATCATTATCAGATCCCATCCATTTCGGCTCTGCCGGTTCCAGCCAATGGCAACAGGATGACTGGCTGAACATCTCAACCGGCGATAAAGCCGCCAGAATCAATCTCTGGGGAACGATCCAGGGCTTCCTGGTAAGCCCCATGTTCAACGTCCCCTCGGATGATTACATTCTGGAATTTGACATGGCTTTCCTGAAGTATGGCCAACCCCCCACAGGCACACCGCCTGCTCTGACTGGAGAGGACGATCGCTTCGCCATCCTGATCGGCGATGGCTATACCTGGAATACCAGCCAGATAATCCGGGAATGGAACAATACCGGCTCCCCCTATGTGCTCAATGAAATTGCCATTGATGGTGAAAGAGTGAGCATTCCCCTCTCCGGGCACACGGGACGAATCAGGATTGCCTTCTTTGCCGGCTCGACGCTTTCCAATGCAGATAATGATTTTATGATCGACAACATCAGGATCGGTTTGCCGGAGGCTGCTCTTGGCTCTCCCGTTCCTGCCATTACTATCAACCCCGTAACCGGATTCCCTCTCCTTTCCTGGGATGCCATTACTGGTGCCAACCAATACTCAATTTATGCATCCACGGATCCCTACGGGGTTTTCACTTCTTTTGCCACCACCTCCGGAACCTCATATGAGATCAGTTCCGCAGAATCCAAGCTGTTTTTCAAAATCGTAGCCCAGCAGTAATTGACAATGCCTTAGCTTATAGCTTTGCATAGTCCTCTGCCGGATAAGCACAGAACTTTCAAGATATAAAAAAAGTAACCCGCACATTACGAGGCGCTCAGAACAGCGCCTCTTTTTTTTTAAGAAAACCTTGACATGTTTTGCATAACTATTTTGCTTGCACCAAGGGTGGAGGTTCAGCGTCCGCTTCAATGTGACAGACCAGTTCCATGCCTGAGCATCGCTCTTTGTATCACCACTTTGAAATGGCATAACAAGACGGAGGCTTGGGTTTGGATTATGTCTGTACAAAGTGAGCTCTGATAACCTGGAACAGGCGCACTTGAGCCTGGGACACTGTATCGATCCTGATGTTTGAAGAACAAACTAAACCTGATGAGGAGGAATCCAAAATGAAGTACGTAAAAGTGGCACTCATCGCTCTGGTCATGCTCTTGCTTTGTACCGGGGGTAATGCTATCAGTTTTTATCTGATGATGAACGAAGTGACGAACAATTCGGTATATGGCGATCTGCACATCTCCAATCTCACCGAAGAGCCTGTGGTGCTAAACTTTCCCACCACGGGGCATTTCGATCTGATGGTGGATGGACAGGAAGGCAGTGTGGCATATTTGGATATTCCAACCGAGCTTACCATCCCTGCCCAAAACACTCTTTCGCTTGAAGTTTCCTATATTGGCTCGAGTGATTTTACTTATGGCAGTCATATTGTCCAGGCCAGATACGTGCAGGCCGGCAATCCTCCGGCTGGATATCCCCGCACCTTTTATGTTGGAGAGCCCAATTCGGATATCTATGCCCTGGATTACACGCTCAGCATCCAGTCCGTAGGAGAAACTTCCATAACTGCCAGCCTCTCGATGTATAATTCTCTGGAGCAATACTGGATGTATGGCTTCCCCTATGCCACTCTTGCCACCCTCTGGGTGGACGGAGTATATGGCTCGGGGATTTACGCTCCCATGTCTCTAACAATTTACATCGATCCCGGTGAAACACTCGAAGAAACTCTCTACCATCAACAATCCCAACCTTATACTCCGGGCTGGCATACCGCTGTGGCCCGCCTGCTCCTGAATGATAATCCCGCCGTAGCTTCGACAAGTTTTTACGTTGAATCCACCGCCCTGGATACTGAAACCCAGCCCGGTGGCCCCAGCTTGCAAATATCTGCCAGTCCCAATCCCTTCAATCCCTCCACCACCCTCTCCTTCAGCTTGCCCGAAGATGGCTTTACCCGCATCGATATCTACAACCTCAAGGGACAGAAGGTGAAAACCCTCACCAGTACTCAGCTCAGGCAGGGCAGGCACCAGCTTGCTTTCTCAGGAACGGACGCTCGGGGAGCCGCCCTGGCATCAGGAATCTATATTGCCACTATCAACCAGAATGGGAGGCTGCAAAGCACCAAGCTTGCGCTTATGAAATAAACTTTGCAAAACCTGTGACCCGTCCTGGATTCCAGATTTCCCGGGAATGATTTATAAAAACCATTGAATAATGGGTTGTAAGGCGAAGCCCAACTCCTTAAAGGGTGGTGGGCGAAAATGATTTACAAAAATCAGCCTCACAACCAGCATATTTGGAAGCCTGTATTCCGATAAATCGGGATGTGCAAGGGTCTTTCGATGGAGCGTCTCACAATATTATGTCGCCGCCTACGGGGCTCTCTGTGAGGTTTTTGGGTTCGTTATACAGGGGTTCCGCTTCGCTTCACGCCCTGCCTATGATATTGCGCCCCCAAGGGGCTCTGTGTTGACGAGACGTCACCACCCCAATTTGGGCTGTCGAGCTCCGGTCGACAGAGGCAACGGAGTTACCTGTTCGGAACGCCAATTTCCTTTGTGGCGACGAGGACGTCCCCACCCCTGATAAGCGTGCTGCTTTACAATAATAAGCCTCACAACCAGCATATTTGAAAGTCTGTATTTCGATAAATCGGGATGTGTAACGGTCTTTGAGAATGGTGAACGGTGAATGGTTAATGGTTTGGAATACCTTAGCCCAACGGGCGGCATATCATAGGCTGGGCGTGGAGCGAAGCGTAACCCCTGTACAGGCGCAACCCCACAACCACCACCCAAGCCCCGTCAGGGGCGACATCACTCCTGCTACATACCAAACACCTTGTCCGGATCCCAATGCCTTTTCAACCTCGTCTCAAGAGGGCGGGAATAGGTTTTCAAAAAAAAGCCTCACAACCAGCATATTTGGAAGCCTGTATTTCGATAAATCGGGATGTGCAACGGTCTTGTAGTGTGGATCAGCGAGTGCAAATAACAAACGTGCTGAAGCACGTGTTACCATGCTGCGCATGGACGGTGGCACGGTCTTCAGACCGTCCGTTATCCATTATCGCTGAGCCACAAATTGCAGCTACGCCAATAATCCATCTGCATTATCCGCACAATCCGCCCATCCGTGTTCAACATGGACGTGTCTAACCATCCCTCCCTCCCTGTTCGAAGGCGTTAATCACTTCTTAATCTAGCCTTAATCAAGCGTTAATAATTAACGCTTGATTAAGGCTAGATTAAGAAGTGATTAACGCTGTCAAGCAAGGGTGGAAGTTGTGTCTGGATTCCCGATCGGGGGTCGGAAATGACGGATGATTTTTTTGGGGTTATTGCTGGATTGCCGATCCCAGGAGGGCCTTCAGGATGGCAATTGCATGGGCTTTGGCACCCTCACCGTTTTCACTGATGGGACCTGTGCAGGAGGGGCAGCCATCTTCGCAGGGACAGTTTTCAGCGAGGCTGAGGGCTTCGCAGACAAGTATGTCCTGCAATTCATAGAGCTTTTTGCTGAGTCCGATCCCGCCGGGGATGCTATCATAGATGGCAATAATGGGATCTCCCGAGGCCAGTTCGGAGTGTTCTTCAAAGTGGACTCCGATATCCTTGAGGGCGCACATCACAAAGAAAGGTGCCAGGTTGTGGAGAAGGTAGGCAGTGGCAGCGAGTCCGCTTTGTATGATCACGTTCTTTTCTGCCAGGCGGTGGCAGCGTGGGCAGAGAGTGATGAGGTTTTCCGGGGCATTGGCCAGCCGGGAATCGGTGAATTTTTTGAAGGGAATGATGTGGTGCACGTGATGTGCATCCCCGCTTTCCCGGGCCCCGCAATGCTGGCAGCAAAAACCGTCCCTTTGCCGGACGTTCCGGGTGAGGGCATCCAAATCTTTGCCATAGTAGTTGTCCTGATTGCGCCAGAGCTTGAGGGCTTTGATCTTCTCTACTGAAGCCTGAGACAGTGAGATCCAGAACGCAACGGTATCGAGGATCGAGGGTGGCATATCAAGTTCTTCCACGCCGAGGTTTTCCTGGGTGAAAAAGCGGATTTTCTTGAATCCGGAAATGTCGTTGGTAACGGTAACCTTGCCGAGGTGTTTTTTGCCTCCGGGGATGGTCTGGACTTGCAGCAGATCGTTCAATTCGAGCTGGGTGTCCTGCAGGGTTTGGGTGTAGTAATCCGAGACGATGGGCTCGAGTTCCACTTTCTTGAGCTCAAAATCCAGTTTTTTAACGATCCAGGTATCGCCTTCGTGCAGATAAATAGCCTGGGGATGAGCCATCCACCGGACGGAGCTTTCATCCACAAAACCAATGGAAACGCCTTCGTTCAAAAGCTCGAACTGGCTGCTCATGTTCCGCAGCGACACCTTGGAGGAAGGGTAGCTTCCAGGCTGGACGACATATTTACCGGCGATTTTGCGGATCCGGTTTTCTGAGAGCAGGATGGAAAGATAGGGAAAGAGCTGGAAATGCTGGAGCTTGCCAAAGGCTTCACCTTCCAGGAGGGCAAGCTCGGCGATGGCACACTCCAATTGAGCGATGAGGATCTCCGGATTGTCCGGATCGATCAAAGCCTGCTCTGGGTTATTCTCAAAGAGATATTCAGGGTGCTGACAGATATACTGATCCAGAGGATTGGCGGTGGCAACCAGGATGGTGAGAGCCTTTCCTCCTTTTCTGCCGGCTCTTCCGGATTGCTGCCTGGTGCCGGAAATGGTTCCCGGATAGCCATTGATGAAGATGGCATCCAGGCCTCCAACATCGATACCCAGTTCCAGGGCATTGGTGGAAACCACGATGCGCAGCCTCCCCTCCCGAAGTCTGCGTTCGATTTCGCGTCGGTCCTGGGCAAGGTAGCCACTGCGGTAACTGCGGATCAGCTCCCGATCCGGGATTTTATCCTGCAAATAGCGAAAGAGAATCTCGACGTTGCGTCGGGTTTCGGTAAACATCAGAGCCTGGCAATCCGTGCGGATGAAGTTTTTGGCCAGGTGGGTGGATTCCTGCATGGCGCTGCGTCTGATTCCCAGCTTTTCATCCACCAGAGGAGGGTTGTAGATATGAAAGATACTCTCCCCATGGGGGGAACCATCCGTATCGATGATTTGCAGCGCATCCTCGAGCAGGTTGCCGCTAAGCTCGAGAGCGTTTCCCAAGGGGGCGGAAGTGCAGATGAAGATAGGTTTGATGCGATAGAATCCGCAGATCCTGCGCAAACGGCGCAGAACATTGGCAAAGTGGGAACCGAAGACTCCCCGATAGATATGTACTTCGTCGATCACCACATAGCGGAGATTGGAAAAGAAATCCGACCACAACGGATGATGGGGCAGGATCCCCAGATGCAACATATCGGGATTGGAAAAGATGAGGGAAGTGCTTTTCCTGAGGCTTGCCCTCAGGTCCGAGGGGGTGTCCCCGTCATAGACTCCGCTGCTGAACCTTGCCTTGCCGGGTAGAATGGCTTTCAGCCTGGTCATCAGGCCTGCCATATTCTGTTGCTGATCCTGCGCCAGTGCTTTGGTGGGAAATAGCAGCAGAGCCCGGGAGGCGGGAAACTCCAGGAGTTGGTTCAGGATCGGGAGCTGGTAGCAAAGGCTTTTTCCGCTGGCCACACCGCTGCTGATCAGGGTGTTTTGCTTGTTTAAAATGCTTTCGATAGCTGTATTCTGGTGGCTGTACAGAGAGCTTATACCCAGATCCTGCAAGAGCCTGGTGATCTCGGGCCGCAATCCTGAAGGGATGCCGGCATACTGGGGAGAGCGGGCTTCTCGGTGCTCGGTGGCCACAATGTTCCGGATATAGCGATGATCCTGATCCAAATCCCTCAGGAAATCTTCAATTCCAGCGTTCAAACAATTAGTCCTATTGAAGTAGCAAAATCTTCAGGGGTTTAGCCTTTTGACCCCGTTCCT
>JAQUHL010000085.1 GCA_028683635.1 Candidatus Cloacimonadota bacterium | reverse complement strand
TTCCTGCTGGATCATGGCCAGGATGGCATATCCTCCCCCGATGCTGAACAGGCCTATCTTGGCGAAGGTATATAGCATTCCCAGATAGATCATTGTTTCTCCTTGAGATCCTTTCTGGTTGAGGCTTCTATGAGAGCCCACTGAAGGGTGAGAAGAATCAGATAGATCGGGCTGAAATGCAGGATGCCCACCAGGACAGCCGCTGCCACACTTAGCCAGAGATGGTAATATTTCAGCCCCCCCTTGATGCTCATGTTGATGACTGGGACTGCAATCAAAGCAGTTACCGCTGGTTTGAGAGCATGGAAGACCCTGCGCACCGCATCCAGATTCTCAATTTTACCGAAAAAGGAAGCGATAATCAGGATAGTTATCAAAGAGGGCAAAAGAGTGGCAGTTGAAGCGACAAAGAGCCCGGTTTTTTGCCTGATGTGATAACCGATATAGACGCTGAGGTTTATGGCAATCGGTCCCGGACAGGTTTGAGCCGCGGCAAGCCCATCGGCAAACTCTTCCCGCGTGAGCCAGTGATGCTTATCAACTGCCTCCCTTTCGATCAGAGGAATCATGGCATAGGCTCCACCAATGGTAAAAGCTCCGATCTTGAGGAAGGTGAAAAAGATCTTGGCCAGCATCGCTATTTATATCCTAAGAATGTTGAATAATGGGTTGTAGGGCGAAGCCCTACTCCCTTCAGGGTGGTGGGCGGGAATAGATTTACAAAAATAAGCCTCACAACCAGCATATCTGGAGGTCTGTATTTCGATAAATCGGGATGTGCAACGGCCTTATCCTATATACTTGGAAAGGGAATAATTCAACGCAGTAAGGGGCGGAACCCCATTCAAATGTGGGCGATTGGGTAGGCTGGGAATATGTCATTTCAAAGTGGATTGTTTATTCGTCTTGAGTGATTCTCTTACCAAAGCGTTGAGCTCTCTTACCAGCTCGTTTTCGGGCACCTTTTTAACAATCTCGCCCCTGGCAAAAAGCAAACCTTCCTTCTTCCCTCCTGCCAGGCCAAAATCTGCTTCCCGGGCCTCTCCTGGTCCATTGACAGCGCAGCCCATGACGGCAATTGTGAGGTCATTATCCTTAAGATCGGCCAGGGTTTCTTCCACTTCCCTGGCCAGAGAGATCAGATCAATCCTGGTTCTGCCACAGGTGGGACAGGCAACGATGCTCAGGCCTTTCTTCAGCCCCAGGGATTTGAGGATTTCCCTGGCTACCAGGATTTCACGCACCGGAAAAGCTGTAAGGGAGACCCGGATGGTATCGCCGATTCCCTCCATCAATAGGCTTCCAATACCCAGAGCTGATTTTACCGTTCCTGCCGGTTCCAATCCTGCTTCCGTCACGCCAAGATGCAAGGGATAAGGGATCTTCTGGCTCAGCAACCGGTAGCTTTGCAACATCAGATCAAGCTGCGAGGCCTTGACTGAAACCTTGATCTCATAATAGGAATTCTTCTCCAAAATGTGCACATGCCTGAGTGCCGCTTCCACCATCGCCTGAGCAGAAACTCCATATCTGGCAAGCAGATCCGCAGGCAGCGAACCACTATTGACTCCAATCCGGATGGGAATGGATCGCTCTCTGGCAGCCTGCACCACTTCCCGGACTTTGGCATCGCAGCCAATGTTTCCGGGATTGATTCTTAGCCCATCTATTCCGTTTTGCAGGGCCTTGAGTGCCAGTTTATGATCAAAATGGATGTCCGCTATCAGGGGAAGAGTGCAGCCTTTTTTTATCGCTGGGATGGCTTGGGCATCCTCAAGATCGGACACTGTAAAGCGGACGAGTTCGCATCCCGCCCTTTCCAGGCAACTGATCTGAACAAGGGATGCGGAAACATCTGCAGTTCTGGTATTGAGCATGGACTGGATGGATACGGGAGCGTAACCCCCGATGGGCACTCCTCCTATTCGTATCATTTTTGTGTAGTTACGTTCTATTTTCATCGTTCTTCGCTTTATAGATTCCGGATCCTGCCACAGAGAAGCTTCTCCAGCAGCACTCCCTCCTCGGCTTTGTGTTCCTGGTTTAGGGTAAGCAAAATGGCTTCCCGCACAAAGTCAATTGCTTTTTGGATGGCATTTTCCACCTTTACCCCGGTGATTACTTCTGCCAGCAGAATGGAGGAAAAGATATCCCCCGTGCCAGGAAAGAAACAGGGGATGTACTGGCAGGTATAAGTGGACATCACACCGTTTTTGCCGTGGTAATAGGCGACCCTGCTCACGGAGCCATCCTGACTGGGCAGGGAAGTGATTATAAGCTCTTTCGCGCCCAGGGCTACAAGAGCTTTACAGAGAACTTCGAGCTCAATTTTGCCCGGATCGCTTTGATACTCAAGACCAGTCAAAAGGCAAGCTTCAGTATAGTTAGGAGTAATGAGATCAGCTTGAGCCACAAGCCTGCGCATGGCAGGCACCATGTCCTGATCGTAGCAGGAATAGAGCTTGCCGTCATCCGCCAGCACGGGATCGACCAAAACCAGCTTGGTGGGAAATTCCTGCACAATTCTGCTGATGCTATCCACCTGTTCGGGACTGTCCAGAAAGCCGGTATAGATGGCGGAAAAGCTCATTCCCAGATCCTTCCAGTGCCTGGCAAAGCCTTCCAACTGCCCGGTAGTCTCGATTTTCCTCGCTCCCTCATACATTGTGCTGGTGGAGAGGATCACACTCGGCAGGGCGCACACACTTATCCCGTAATGATACATGATCGGAATGACCGCCATCAGCGAGGTATTGCCAAAGGCGGATAGATCATGGATGGCAAGGATGCGGGGGTTATTCTCAAACATCAGATCTGCTTATCAAAATACTCCCAACCTGGAATCTGGGGTAGTAATCCATCTTCTATTGCCGCTCTTACAGATCTGCAAGGCAGGTTCTGGGCAATGATCTGCTCGCGGCTTAGGGTCTGCAGGTTTACGCTTTGCGAGTACTTTGCCTGCATTGCCCACAGCATTTTGACATACAAGCTGTACCAGGAGGGAAGCTTGATGTTCTCATCCCGCTCCCTGAGCTGAGTGAGATAGGCTCGGAAATCGCCACGATAGGCCTCTGAGGGATTCAGGGCCTTGATGTTTCTGGCGATTTCACGGTATAAATTGTTCTGCGCCTGGACTGGCATCTGGGGCATTCTGCGCATCAAAGTGCGTTTCAGACGCGGATGATAATAATAGATGGCTCCATCCAGCTTTCCAGAAAATCCTTTGATTCCTGATTTGACTGTTGCTTTCATTTTGCACCTCGTTTTTGTTTTGGACCACGTTTCTTCCCTGAGCGAAAGTGTCAATCACTTCTTAATCCCCTCTTAATCAAGCGTTAATTATTAACGCTTGATTAAGAGGGGATTAAGAAGTGATTGACGCCTTCAAACGGGGAAGGAAGAGCCCTGCACGAAAAATCCTTGACCGAATATTCCCATGCCAAAAGCTTGAAAAAAAACATGGGGAGTTCTGAACGAGATGAAAAAGCTGTCGATTATCCTCTTGGCAATGTTGATTCTTACAGCGCTTGGTGGCCAATGCGTGGTTCGGGAGATCCGGGCTCATGATTATGATGCCGCTGTTACACGGGTAGTGATAGAGCTTTCCGGGCTTGTTGAATATAAAGTGACGCAAGGCGAAAAGTTCCTTACCGTGGATTTGTTTGAGGTTGATGCCGGCATAGCGGAGCCCAAATATAGCAGGCTGAGCAGGATTCTCGATGCTGTAAGTATCTCACAAATGGGAAACAATGCCCAGGTTTCGGTTTCCACAATGGATCCCATCCGGCTGGAAAGCAGCACCCTATCCGAGCCTTTCAGGATCATTCTCGATCTGCATGCAGAGTTCCGGGTGCCCAACCGAAAACTTCAGCTCAAGAGGGCGGAATTTTATGCGGAAACGGGTAAGCTGAACAGTGCGGACAATGCCTTTGCAGAGCTTTGTGGATACTATCCCAAGGACAACGAAGTTCTCTATAAGTGGGGAAAACTGCTTGATGTCCGGGAGGCCAAAGACAGGGCTCTCAAGAAACTGAAACAGATCCCTGCCACTTCCTCATACTACAATCCTGCCCAGGAACTGATCGCAGAACTCAACGGCACTGCTAAAAAAGTGGCCAAAGCACCGGAACCTGCCAAACCGATAAAACCGGCTGTTACCCCAATGCCCAGCAATGCCAAAGCGGATAGTGTGGCGCAGCAGGATTCCACAAGCAGCTTTCCTCAAACAAGACAAACCACAAAAAATAAAGCTCCCAAAAGCCAGGCTTGCTCAAAGTCTCCCGGATGGCGCTCTTGGATAACGATTTTTGTGGTGACATATTGCACCTGGATATTGACCTTTTTGGGGCTGTGCCTGATAGTCCTGATCATTCTCATAATATCAGGGATCAAAAAACAAAAGCCGGTCAAATCCGGCCCGGAAAGCGGAATCATCCTCGGCGATGATAAGAAACGGAAAATGGTTATGCAGCTGGTGGGTGATGGCTGGCGTCCCAAAGAAATAGCCCGGGAACTGAAAATCCCGCTCAAAGAAGTGGAATGCATCATCAACCTGTGTCAGACCACTGGAATGGAGAATTGAAAATGAAAAAGCTTGTAGTCATTATTGCCATGCTCGCTGCACTCGTCACCATCATGGCGGCTGAACATCCCTTTTTGAAAGAAAACTCTGCTTTTTATCCCAGCCTGAGGACAAAAGTATATAGCTCCCTCTTGAGCGAAAACCCCAGCTATCTAAACTATGAATACGTATTCCGCCAGGATCCCAAACCCTTTCCCATGTATCTGTCGCTGTTGAAGATGGATACCTATGCCTGGGATGATAGTCTGGATACGGATGGAGAAAGCTATCGCTTCCCGGGGCTATCCCACCCCTTTGAGAACTGGAGAGTCTTCCGTGGTGCATTTCTGGAGGCATTCAGCACCCGGGAACCTCAGTTTTCCATTGCCAGTTTTACCTATGCGGATAGCTCCTTAATGCTGCTGGCAGATCTGAATTTCCAGGCAGGTTATGAGCATACCTACAACCAGGATTACGCTTATGGATTGTGGTACAAAGGCTTCCGGATCAATGCGGGCTTTAATGAGAACTTTGGCATGCGGGCAGATTGGTATAGTGGTGCCTATTTTGGAGCTGCGGATTCTGCCTATGTGCATTCACCGCTGGTGGATAGCTTTGTAAAACCAGAATCTGAACTCTGGATAGATAACCTGAGTGCGGATATATATTATCAAAACCAAAACCTCAGCCTGTCCCTGGGAAGGGGGAAATTCCAGGTGGGCAACAGCATTTCGGGATCCATCATCCTCAACGACCGTAGCAACGAATATGGCTATCTACTTGCCGAAGGTAGTTTTGGAGCGTTGACCCTCTCCTTCCTGCATGGTTCTTTGGTGGCGGACAGCACGATTTCCGTCTATCAGCAAAGCCCCAATGGAGCCAGCCTGGATAGCAAAAACTATCCGGATAAGTTCTTTGCACTGCACCAGATCAGCTATGATCTGGGACGAAAACTCAAGCTCTTTTTCGGGGAGACAGTTGTCTATGGAAACCGGAGCCTGGACCTGAACTACCTGCTGCCCAATACCTTTTGGAGGATCACAGAGCATAACCTTCAGGATCGGGATAACGTCCTGATCTTTGGTGGTTTCGATCTTAAACCCAGCAGGCGCATGACTTTTTACACCCAGGCTTTGATTGATGAATTGAAATATAAAGAGCTCTTCAGCTCCTGGTGGGGCAATAAATATGCAGTGCAAAGCGGAATATCGTATCTGATGCCAATCGGCGAGCAAAATCCCAGGCTGAGCCTGGAATTTACTGCCGTCCGACCCTGGACTTATACCCATTTTCTGGATCACAATAAGTATTCGCACGATCAAAAGCCTCTGGGTTTCCCCAAAGGCTCGAACCTGATCGATTATGCCATCGAACTGAACCTGCCGATAGTAGGTGGAATTGAACTGAACAGCCAGGCTTCCTATACCAGGCAGGGTAGCCTGGGTAACGATTTCAGCTTGAATTATGGCCAAAATATGCAAAACCAGACCAAGACCACAGCCCAGTGGCTGGAGGGGAAAATCACGGACACGACCAGGATCCAAAGCGCTGTCAAGATCAGCAGTTTTTGCCATCATAATTTCCTGCTGGGCGTGGACCTGACCAATGAAGAGGATTGGCAGAGCCAGTATTTTGCTCACTGGCAGTTTGTGTATTGAGGACTTGATTTAGAACCCAGAGGTCACGGAGGGAACAGAGGCACAGATGGATAGGAAAGAATCGAACACGGATTCTGCGGATGAAACGGATATAGCGGATTTGATGGAAACTAACACAGAGGTCACGGAGAGAACAGAGGCACAGAGGACAGTAGAATGGGCTTGTGCGATGTTATGTGTCTATTATGAAATTGTGTGCAGTTTGGCTCGATTTTTGTATGAATCGGATGTTACGTTATTTCATAGTGGAAAATGTCTAAGAGGATCACAAAGGAGGCCTTATGCCTATTAAACACAAGTACCTGCTAATAATAAGCCTGATGATGGTTCTGTGCCTGCCCGTATTTGCTGAGTTTGTTCAGCCTGAACAAGCAATCCGGGTGGCAGCAAACTGGTTGAACCATTGGCAGAGAGAACAGATAAGCAGCCCAAACTTCAGTGAAATCCATTCCTATAACCTGGGAACGGTTTCCAGAATCGAAAGTGGCAGGAAATATAACGAGGCATTAAACCCGCTTCCGGAGCTTTATCTCGTCTATTTTGGAGATGGGGGATATGCAGTGGTACCTGGGGACGACAATTTACGTCCTGTCCTGGTATATTCCCACACTGGCCTGGCAGATAAGAGCGACTTCCCGCCTGCCTTCAAAATGTGGTTGTCCTTCTATGCCGGAGACGTTCGCTATGCGCGGGACAGCCAGGTATTTATCGCTGAAAATCGTGCCCTCTGGCAGGATGTGGAACGTGGGACAATGAACTACTTTCCCAGGGAACGTGAGGTGGGCGAATTGCTTAGCACCAACTGGAATCAGGGCTGGCCATACAACGAGCTGTGCCCGCTGGATTCTGAAGGTCCCGGAGGGAGGGTTTATGCCGGGTGTGTGGCAACTGCAATGGCTCAGGTGATGAAATATTGGAACAAGCCGGTCACAGGCCAGGGATCGAATAGTTATTATGCCGTTGGCTATGGCTATCAAAGCGCCAATTTTGGGGCAACGACTTATCTTTGGGACGAGATGCCAAATTCGATCAGTTCCTCCAACCTTCCCATCGCCACGCTACTCTATCACTGCGCTGTGAGTGTGAACATGAGCTTTGCTCCTGATGGATCCGGTTCAAATGGGATGCTGGCCAGAGCTGCAATGCAAAATAACTTCCGCTACCCGAATGCCTCCTATGTGCAAAAACAAAACTATAACACCACGAACTGGGAAAACCTGCTCAAAGCCCAACTGGACG
>JAQUHL010000084.1 GCA_028683635.1 Candidatus Cloacimonadota bacterium | reverse complement strand
GATTCGCCAGTCTGAACGTGTCTACAATTTCCAGAAAGTATTCTGCATGCGAATGGGCAAGGGTCGCCGGATAGACGACGTTCCTCCCTATCGGGCTGTGGGACCAGTTACCCAGGAAGAATACCTCTCCCGATCTGACAGATACGATAAACTGCTTAAAGAAAAGATCGGAATCGATCCCGAAGGTAAATCCGTGGAAGAAAAGATGGAGATTACCCGCAAGCATCGTGAGGATCAATATCAGAAACTTATTGATGCTGTATATAAGCGCAAAGGCTGGACTCCAGAAGGAGTGCCCACTTTGAAACTTCTGCAAGAGATCGGTATGGATCTTCCGGAAGTTATCGACATGGTAA
Organism: Candidatus Cloacimonadota bacterium; assembly: GCA_028683635.1. Classification (GTDB taxonomy): domain Bacteria; phylum Cloacimonadota; class Cloacimonadia; order Cloacimonadales; family Cloacimonadaceae; genus JAQUHL01. The sequence continues at coordinate 7,252 of JAQUHL010000084.1, read as the reverse complement.
AACGCTTTCTCTGATCTGAACTAAACAGACTATGGGTATGGAAGGATCGGATCTTGGTTCGATCCTTCTGCTCGTTTATGATGATGAAACTCAAGGATTACATTGTCGTGCTGGTCTTCCTGGCTTTGGTGATCAGCTATGGAATCTACCTGTATTCAAGCCACAATTCTCCCCGGGAAAGTAGCACAGTTGAGTTGCCACCAATTGAGACCTATGTTGATCCTGTCCAGGAACAGACTGATATTGTAGTACCTGAGCTTCATATTGGAAAGAGCACCTATACTTTCAAGCCCAAAGCATCGTATCAAATTGCCGGTGTGCTGGTGAGTAAACGCAAATATTCAAAGGGTTTTATGAGCGACATTTCTCCCTGGGATTTTGCCCTGGCCTGGAAGGCAGTCCCGGAGTATTTGAAACATATCAAGTTTGACCAGATCGTGCGATTCTGCCTCTTTTATCTGAAACCTGATGCTCCGGTAAGCCCCGATTATGTATCCAGACACTTTTCCAATAATCACTTGATTCCAGCCACCGATAACCTCCGCAGAGCAATGAAGTTAGCCAGGGAGGGAATGAAGGTGGAGTTGGGAGGATATCTTGTAGATGTCGAATCCAAAGAAGCGGGTAAGGGATCCCTGGCCTGGAAGAGCAGCCTCTCAAGAACTGACACAGGAAACGGAGCCTGTGAGATCATCTATGTAACTAAATTGCGGTTGGAAGATAGATTGTATGAATGACCTGCCCTTTGTTTGATTCAAGATCTGTCAATTTTGGGCAACGCAATGATGTGAATTTCCTTGACCAAATTGAGTTTATCTATAGATGGCTCAAGAAAAATGAATGTTCGCCGATGAGGTCGATATGCAGTTAGTAAGTTTATTGGATGCCAAGCTGATTCACTATGAAGAAAGGCATGAATCTCTAGAAATGGTCTATTATGACCTGGTGGAACGGATCTGCCAACACCATAAGCTTCCGGTATGCGGGAAAAAGCTTCTGGAAATAGTGCTCAATCGAGAGGAAGAAGCCAGTATGGTCTATCCCTCAGGAGTAGCTATCCCTCACGTACGTATGGATGATTTTGACGATACCATTATTGCCATCTGTTTTTTGCGTCAGCCCATTCTGGTGAGAGATATCAAACTGAAATGGGTCGTTATGATCATAACCGATAAATCCTCTTCAAAATTATATCTGAATGTGGTGGCTGCACTTCTCAGGCTTTCCAAGGACGAAGTTATGATGTCTGTCCTGGAGGTGAACAATAATGGGCACGATGCATATAATACCTTCAAGGATTTTAAGATAGCTGTCAAAGAAGATCTCACCCTCAGGGATATTATGATTTCTGATCCAGTAACTGTAAAACCTCAAACAAATCTGCGAGAAATCAGTAAACTGATGAATGAGTATGGCTATTCGTTTTTCCCTGTTGTGGATGATATGCACAAGTATCTTGGTGAGATTCAAATCCTGAATTATTTGAAAGTGGGGGTTCCGGATTATCTGCTAATGATGGATAACATCCAATTCCTGCGCTCCTTTGAGCCTTTGGAGAAAATCTTCGAGAACGAAGAAAAGGTCATTGTTGGAGACATCATGGAAAAGGGAAACATGATCTTGAGTCCGGATGATTCCATCATTGAAGCAGTTTTCGAAATGATTCAACACAAAAAACCGCACTGCTCCATCGTGGAACATGGCGTTCTGGTAGGTGTTGTGACAGCCATGGATATATATAGAAAGGTGATCAGAGCATAATTATGATGACAATGACGTATGCCCTTCTGGTAGTTGGAATCAGCTATCTTTTTATCGCAACTGAATGGATCAATAAAATGACCGCTGCCCTTTTGGGTAGTTTTATATTTGTAATTGCAGGGCTGATAGGCCAGGAAGATGCTTTCAGCTATATTGACTGGAACGTAATCTTTCTTTTGATAGGTATGATGATTGTGGTAGCAGTACTCAAGGATACCGGAGTGTTCCAGTATGCTGCCATTAAAACAGCAAAGGCTGCAAGGGGGAAGCCCATTCGCATATTGATAATGCTATTTATAGTAACTGCCCTTATTTCAGCTTTCCTTGATAACGTAACGACTATGTTGATGATGATTCCCATGATACTGCTGCTATCTCAGGAACTGAAGCTCCAGCCAATGCCCTTTATAATAAACATCTGCATAGCTTCCAATATTGGAGGAACTGCCACTCTCATTGGTGATCCACCCAATATTCTGGTCGGTAGCAGAGCGAAACTTTCCTTTATGGATTTTATCTTTAATATGACTCCTCCTGTGTTGTTGATTATGGCCATCAGTATTGCTATGATCTGGTTTTTTTATCATAAGAAACTCAAGGTGAGTAATCGTGACCGGGCAAAACTGATGGAATACAATGAAAATAGCATGATTGTAAAACCCCTTCTCTTGCGTAGGTCTCTAATTGTGGTAGGCTTACTGCTGGTTGGCTTTGTCTTGCAGGGTGCTTTGGGATTGGAAGCCTCGACCATAGCTATGTGTGCGGCCATGATTATGCTGATCATCAACGACAAGAAGAAAGTCGAACAAACCCTTATGCATGGTGTTGACTGGGAAACCTTACTTTTCTTTATCGGTCTGTTTATGCTGGTTGGAGGATTGCATAAATCGGGATTTCTGGAGCTGGTTGCTCACAAGATTGTAATCCTTGGGAACAATGACCCACGCAATATATCAGTTATTCTTTTATGGTTTTCTGGAATAACTTCAGCAGTTTTGGGCAGTGTCCCCATGGTTGCCACCCTGATACCAACGGTCAAAGAAATCTACCAGGTCCTGGGTGTGAACGATGGAAATGCATTGTGGTGGTCGCTTGCCATGGGATCCTGCCTGGGTGGATTAGGTTCCCCTCTAGGTCTAACCTCCAATATTGTAACTATTGGGATTGCAAAACGAAACGGGATTCATATTTCATTTTGGCAATTTTTCAGGTATGGTCTTATCTATATGAGCTACTCATTTGCCATAGCCACTGTTTATGTGCTGATAAGATACTTCTGATCAGGAAGAACCAGGCCGAATTCTTATTGTTTGGTTTTGGCTCGATAGGTAAATGCTCTTTCCACCGGTTGGGAGTACATGAAACCGAGGATTTCGTCTCCAAATGCTTCAATATCAATCAGTGCCTGGGTGATTGCAGGAATGTTTTGGGGACTGACGATCATTTTGCACATTTCCCTTATACTTGGGATCGGATCGTTTTCGGTTTTCTTACTTCGATATCTCAGCTTGCAAATGGTGGCCCCAGGAGCACCTTTTTCCATGGCAGTGGTAGATATATAAGTGCCATAACCCTCATTGCATATCACAGTTAGTTCGGCAAGACCTGTTAGAAAGTACCTGTTTTTAACATTAGGCTGCTCCAGGCGTGATTTTCGCCACTCCATGCCACCTTTGATGGAATCTATTGCCGAAACTACCTGCTCCATACTGGCGGCCTGCTCCGTCTTTTTCCTGGTAATCTTGGTATTCACCACACCTTGATAAACTGGGTAAACGTATGCTATTCCCCGTCCCGGTTCATCAAGTTTTCCTTCGGAAATGAAAAGCTCCAATACAGAATCAATATCAAACCTGCTCATGACCAGATTGATGAGTTCCTTTTCAGGCGGGATTGTAATCCGAAGGAGACCAAGCTTATCTCTTACCCCGCTACCGGTTCCATGGGTGGTAATGGGAAGACTGGCACCGGTATTTAGAGAAATTTTTGCAATCCTGTCTCCCTCGCCTCTCTGTACTATGCAGGTAATACCCTTCAGTTCTTTGAAAAAATACGCATTGCCTTTGGAACTGGGAATCACCTGCTGGTTCAAAGAACTGGAGCTATGATGTTTGATTAGATTCACTTCGTTGCTATAGATGGTACCACGACCGGGTGTTTTGAAATCAAACTTATGGTATATGTGGTTCAGGACATCCGTCTCGCAACTGGAATCGAGAAATATGGAGAAAATTTCTACGGGATCATAGGCAAGATTCATTTTGGACATCATTCTCAATAGTCCCCTGCTTGTTTCTATGACCGATGTCCTCCCAACTTCAACAAACACGTTCTGTATCCCAATTTCGTACAATAGATCTATCATGTTCTGAGAAAGAGCTTTATTTACAGAAACTGTAACTTTCTTGATTTCTGGACACTCATTCATAATCTACTTCCTCGACAAAAGAATCCCCCTGCTCCTCAGTGAGTTCCCTTAAGATTTTCTTACGCTTGTAACTTACTACTAAACCGACAGTTAGTACTGCAATAATTGGACATACTGATGCCAGGGACAGGATACCAAAACCTTCAACAACGCCAATCTGAGAGCCAGTTCCCAGACCCATTGCCAAAACCAGGGGCACAGTTATCGGTCCGGTGGTTACACCCGCACTATCCCAACCAATATTAACAAACTCCTCTGAGGAAATCTTGGACATGACCAAAAGAATAAGATATGGGAACACCAGCATCCAAAACAGGGGAAGATTCCAGATTATCTTTGCCAGCCCTGCACTGACCCCGACACCCACTCCAATGGCAACAGCCTGGATCAAAAGACTCTTTTTGAAGGTCCCTACGGTCAGGTCCTCAACTGATAACCCCAAGGCATTCAAAGCGGGTTCTGCCAAAGTGGATCCATACCCCATCACAAAAGCAAATAGCAGGACTACCATAAAACCAATAATGCTTCGTTCCCTGGAACCAAATAACGGACCCCGGATGGGTATATGTTTATATAGTTTCTGCTGGCTATAATAATGATTTGGATTATAGGGCACTGCGGTGTAGCTATTTTTGTGATAATAATAGAAAAAATTCCGGCTTGTTCCATCTGGAGAAATGGCTGTATTTACCACCTTGTCATCAAATCCCTTTATAATTGTTTGATCCTGAGGTATCTCTATGGATGTAAATGAAGCTGGCAGGTTACCCCCTACCTGGTCACTAACCTTGGACAGCCCCAGATCAATTCCTCCATTGAAGATTGCCATCCCGATCAGAGCAAAGAATAAACCAAGAAAGATCTCGTCTGCCTTGGGCAACTTATCTCTGAGAACGATAAACAGAACAAACAGTAGAAACATCGAAAGTGGAATAATTGCTTGAGATGCATGGATAATGTTACTTTTTAAGAAACTAAATGTGTTAACATTTGAAGTAGGATTTGCTTCGATGTTTTCGGATAATTGGGCGATTCCATCTTCCGAACCGAGTAGTTTGAGCTTTAATGTATGATCTGTTTGATTTACTATCCATGAATTGAACTTGACCCGCGAACCAAACAACTCCTTAATAAGATCTTCATCTGAGTCCAACTGGTGCAGATATTTCACAAGTTTGTCCTGATCACCATCGAAAAAATCCAGCCAGCAATCCTGGGTTGCATGTTTCAGAGCGTATCCAATCATCTGGGATTCATTGTTGAACAGGTAAGACGATTTGGTTCTATTTTCCGGTTTGAAAAAATCCCTGGCGTCCATGGGCTGGGGAACTTTGTTTACAAACAGCATGCCAATCAGCAAGACTGAAGCAACAGGTAATAATGAAGCCAACGTCACAGCACCGAAGCCATCTCCGTTATTATTTCTCCCTTTATTTGATACATGGCTGATGCCTATGCCCAGAGCCAGAATTAGTGGCACAGTGACAGGGCCGGTTGTAACACCCCCACAATCCCAAGCCAGGCCAAGGATGTGATTTAGATTGGGGTTCAGGTAAGCAATAAAGGATAGCACCATAAGTATGCTCACCCAAACATAGATAAAGGGTTTGAGAGACCAGCCATATAGAAAGCGCAACATTGCTAACACCACAGCTATTCCCACACCTATCCCCACGGAATATACCAGATAACTTGCGTACTTGTTTAAAAGCAGAAAGAGCAAAGGAGAACTCCAGGCATTAACACTCTGTCCGGCCACGCGTAACACTCCAATCGCAGGTTCCGCAAAGGTAGCCCCCAAGCCAAGTAGAAAGGCAATAACCAAGATAACAAACAAGTTTGTCTTCAGAGGAAGCTTGATTCCTATCACCTCTCCCAGCGGCATTAAACCCAGCAGAAGGCCTTCCATAAAAAATGAGAGACCCAATACTACTAACACTAAGCCTAATGCTATTGTGGCTGAGTTAGTTATGGGAATTCCAAGGATAAGAGTCTGGAAAAGTATCAGGTAGATAATAATCAGAGAAACCGCTTTTATTTGCTCAGTAACTCGCTTGCGAGTGTGGCGGACGATGAGCTTTACAGCTTCTTTGCTACTGACTTTGTACTTACGCTCTGCTTTCTCGGTTCGAATCATTACCAGCTCCCTTGATATTGATCAGTGCTCATAATCGACGGCACTAATGTTGGGCAGACTATCAGGTTCGAAAATAACTTCATTTGTTTGCTCTTGATTCTATGCTATAATCAGGTACCAAATCAAGTTATTGATGCCGATCAGAGCATTTATTATCAGGAATATGTACCATAGTGGTTTATAAATGTAGCGTTTAAAATAGTAGTATATGATCTCGATTCCAAGCTGGACATCCAGTTTATCTATATAGAACTCCAATCTGAATTTCTCGATCAAATGCGGAACAACGCTGCGTAAAAAGTTTTTGGCAATTTCTCTTGCCAGGTTTGATAACAGGCTTCTGATCTTTTCCCTTATTGACAGAGGAATGAGTTTCCACCTGTTGATAAACTTAAGCTTATCGTAAGCAAAATTATAAACTTGCCTTTCCCATCTGATAATATATCCATCTTTGTGGTTGTGACTTTCAGCTTGCTGGATATAGTTATGTAACAAATCACGTACATAGCCAAAGGCCCATTCCCGCTTGCGAACAATAAATCCGGGAGTGAATGGGATTTTGCTACGGAAGAAAAAGCGAGGTTTGGGGTTGAACAAAAACCATTTGATCAGGTACAAAAACACCCAACCCAGAGCAACATTCCATAGGATAAATGTTAGTGATTTTAGGAAAACCATTAAAAACCTCCTCCTGCTCCCCCACCTCCGGAACGTCCTCCACCAAAACCTCCAAATCCACCAAAGCCCCCGCCGCCCCGGTTCCCTCCTCCAAAGCCTCCGCCACCTCCACGGCCGCTTAGAATCATTGCCCAAAGGAGTACCTCCAGAATTCTACCCTTGGTAACGATCATCAAGATCACGAAGACTAAAAAAATAAAAATCCATCCAATTACTGAGCGTGATTCCTCGGATGTTTCCGAATATTC
>JAQUHL010000083.1 GCA_028683635.1 Candidatus Cloacimonadota bacterium | reverse complement strand
TGGCACAACTTATGATCCTGCCAATCCTCCCACAGGAATCACTCCAACGGGTCAGTTCCCCAAAACAGCATTTCACATGACGCCCATCGGTCCTGATCCAATCTCTATGGTCACACCCACAGGCAGAAACTTTGGTACCGTATTGCAAAACACCACCCACAATCAGAACTTTACAGTGATGAATGTAGGAGGAGGAACCCTCAACATAAGCAGTATCAATATCACCGGATCAGAGTATATGACGCTTCAAAACCTTCCTGCCTTACCAGCAAGCCTGAATACAGGACAAAGCATCACCTTCACAGGAAGATACAACCCCACGGCAGTCGGAAACCACGCTGCCACAATCACAATAACCGATAACCGGGGCAGGGAAATTGGTCTTAGAAGCAGCAGTAACAATCGCCTGCCACACACAATTGAGATCTCCGGTAACTGCGTCGATCCCACGATTACCACTTTGCCCTATCTCCAAAACTTCGATGCCGTTACTGCTCCTGCTCTACCTGTGCAGTGGAGTACCATTGTTCAAACCTCCAATATGGGCTACATTACAAGTCAGGCAGATACAAACCCGCATAGTAATCCGAATTGTGTGGTGATGTGCAACAACAACGACACCGCCGCCGGTTTGTATCTGATTTCCCCTCCCTATATCAATACCATAAACACCAATACTACCAGGGCAAAGTTCTGGGCCCGGGCAAGTGAAGGCAGCACCCTTTCTGTTGGTGTGATGACGGATTCTCAGAATGCCGGAACTTACCAGGAAATCCAGGTTTTGACCCTGAGTACCAACTGGATGGAGTATGTAGTTACCTTTGGAGCATACCAGGGAACAGGACGCTTTATCGCCTTCAAGCATGGATTGGCAGGAACTTATCACTATATTTACTTGGACGATGTAATGCTGGAGGTGATCCCTCAAAACGATCTCGCTGCCCTTTCTGTAACCGGAAACGTCACTCCCTCAGTGGGAATGGCAACGAACTATATCGTCAGTGTCTTCAACTGGGGTTCGAATGCACAAAATGATTATCAGGTGAAGCTCTATACCCAGGGAGATATTGAAGTTGGATCTGTTGCGGGCACCCCGATCAATCCAGGAGCCACTGCTCAGATTCAGGTTCCCTGGACGCCTGCGACCGAAGGAGCCACCTTCCTATATGGAAAGGTGCAAATGACGGGAGATCAGAACAATCTGAATGATCAATCTCCGAACTTTGCGGTCACAGTGCAACCAGCAGGATTAGTGGTGTTAACTATCGGGGATGGAAACGAGGAAGCACGCATACCGCTGGATATGTATTACATGAATTCGCTATATGAAACCCTATACTATCCCGCAGAGCTAAGCAACACCATTGGAACCATCTACGGAATAGGATTGTATAACAATTTCCAGGATGATCTGAACCTGCCCACCAAAATATGGATGGGAACCACCACCCAGGCCGACCTCACCGGGGGATATATTCCATCCACCCAGCTCCAGCTTGTGTTCGATGGAACTATCCACTATCCAACCGGTGAAAACCTCGTCAACATACCCTTCCAGACTCCCTTCCTTTATCTTAATGGCGAGAATCTCGTGGTGATGATGAACCGTCCCATGGATACCCAGTATTATAGCTCCATGGATAGGTTCAAAGTGCAGACTGTTGGTACAAACCGGGCCCTGAATGCTTATTCGGACGGAACTTTATATGATCCCGCATCTCCGCCCACCGGCACTCTGATGGGTCAGTTCCCCAAAACTTCATTGTTTATCATCCCCGGTGGTGTGGGGCATCTCAATGGCACGATTCTGGGAGCAGGAAACCAACCCTTGCCTGGAGTTCTGATCCAGTTTGCCACCGGTGGATATACCGCCACAACTGATGCTAATGGTCAGTACATTATCCAGAATATCATCCACGATACTTACCAGGTAAGCTTTAGCAAACATGGTTACATCACCCATACCCAACAAGTCGTAATTCCCGAAGATACCACCGTCACTCTGGATCTAACCATGAACCAGATGCCGATGGTGACCGTGAGCGGAACCATTGTCGCCTCAGATACCGGAACTGGTATCAATGGCGCTGGATTCCACCTTGTAGGATATGAAAACTACACTACCACAACCAATCCCCAGGGTCAGTTCTCCATCAATACCGTCTATGCCGAACATGCCTATGAATATACCATCATAGCACCTGGATATCAGAATGCCGGTGGAACTATAAACGTGGGAGCCACAAACTACCCGATGGGAAATATCGTCCTCAATGAGGTGGCTTATGCCCCACGCCAGGTTCAGGCTGTGATTAATGATACCAATACTGCCACCACAGTATCCTGGCAGCCTCCGGATCCCACCGCTCTCGATTTGAGCCAGGACTTCGAAGAAACACCATTCCCCTCAAATGACTGGACCCAGGTCATCACCAATACCGGTGAAGCCAATACCTCCGGCGTCTTCCCCACCTGGTGCAACTTCGGTTCGATTACCATCTCCGGAGTTCCAACAGGCCCTCACAGCGGTAACTACCAGGCAGGTCTCTGGTGGAGCTATGATTACCAGGATGAATGGCTGATCACTCCGCTCTTCAATTGCCCACCTTCGGCATACCTCAGGTTCTGGTCGCATGTCTTCTATGGCTCCGAAAATGGAGATCATTACTACATCAAAATCTCCACCGACGGAGGTACAAACTGGTCAGTCCTCTGGGATGCATCCGCCCAAACAGGCGGCTGGAATTCCTATGCCTCGCCGATCACCCTCGACCTCAGCATGTATGAAGGCTTGCAGGTCAAGCTTGCCTGGCATGCCGAAGATCCGGAAAGCAATGACGGACTCTGGTATGTTTGGTTCATCGATGACGTCTATATCGGCAACGAAGTAACCGCCGTCTGCTTCAGTCAGGATGACTTTGTGACCAAGAGCGCTTCCGGACGCAGTGCTCTTTCTCCAGGTTTGAGTACCTCGATTTCTCCAGTTTGGGGTTTGGGTAACCCCCTACCTTCCAGAAACCAAGCCATCAATCCAAGTGTTTATGAACCCAGAATCGAAGCCTCACCCGGGAGGATCAGAAACTCCTCAAGATCCCTTGTTGGCTACAAGATCTGGCGTTTTGCTGCTGGAAATGAAAACAACGAACCAGCCTGGATACTTCTGACCACCGAAACTCACACCGAAGAAGAATACACTGATACCGACTGGGTGAGCCTTGCCAATGGCACTTATCGCTATGCTGTGAAGGCGGTTTATACCTCAGATGTGCTGTCCGTGCCTTCCTTCTCCAATCCTCTGATTAAGGAAGTAGTTACCGGAATGATCGCCGGTGTGGTTCGCAGAACCACAAACCAGGCCATTCCCGGAGCAACGGTCACTGCCGGGACCTATACCGCCACCACCAATACCGCGGGTGCCTATAGCATCGTCCTGCCGATTGGTGTATATAGCGTCACAGCCACTCATCCAAACTTCCAGTCCCAAACCCAGGAAGAAATCACGGTAATGGCTAACCAGACCACTACCGTAAACTTCATCCTGGTGGGTGTGGATAATGAGGATGATACCCTTCCTGTCGTCGCTACTGCCCTGAATGGCAACTACCCCAATCCCTTCAATCCGGAGACCACCATCTCCTTTGCAGTGAAGGAAGCAGCAGCAGTGAAGCTGGATATCTACAACCTCAAAGGCCAGCTCATCCGCAGCCTTGTCCATGAAGACAAGGCTCCCGGACACTACAGAGTGGTCTGGAACGGAAAGGACAACCAGGGCTTCAGTGTCGGCAGCGGAGTCTATTTCTACCGCATGACCGCAGGTAGCTACAGCTCCACCAAAAAGATGCTGCTCATGGAGTAGTACAAACTAAGTACATTGCCGCCTGAAAAGCGGTAAAGATAATGCACAGCCCCGTATCTTGATGATGCGGGGCTGTTTTATGTAACACGGGATTCATCCCGTTAGTTATTGGGACACGGATGAACGGATAATGCGGATGGGTAACTGGGGAATAACTTTAAGAATGGCTATTGACAATTATGCGTGGTATCCGTCATTGTGTTTCAGCAATCACTTGTAGCTTGAAAAAGTTACAGGATGGGAAAAATAACCTATTAGGATCGGTATATGAAAGCACTATTTACTATAGATGTTGAAGACTATTTCCACACTGTTGAGGGGAAGTATGTTCCAAAACGAAAACAATGGGATGACCTGCCTTCCAGGGTAGAAAAGAACACTTCCAGGCTGTTGGATATTTTGGATGAATACAATGTTAAAGCCACATGCTTTGTTTTGGGTTACATTGCCAAAAGGCATCCCAAGCTTGTAAAACAAATCAGTTCCAGAGGCCATGAAATTGCATCTCATGGCATGTATCACAAACATGTGTATGAAATGACCCGTCAGGAGTTTGACCTTGATGCAAGAGATAGTAAAGCTCTTTTAGAAGATATCAGCGGAATGGCTGTCCAGGGTTATCGAAGCCCAAGTTTTTCTCATACTAAAGACACACCCTGGTTAATGGAGGTTCTTTGCGAGAAAGGATTCAAATACGATTCTTCAGTATTCCCTGCAGCCAGATTTGATGGGGGATTCAAAATCGAAAATCTGAATCCACATTGGATTAATACTGATTGTGGAAACATCTTTGAATTCCCAATCTCCGTAACCCCAGTATTGGGGAAAAACATCTGTTTCTTTGGTGGTGGATATCTGAGACTCTTCCCACAATGGCTTATCCTGGAGATGGTTCAAAATCTGAAGAAAACCAGTCAAACCCCACTTTTTTATATCCATCCCCGGGAGATCGATCCTGACCATCCCAGATTTAAGATGCCCCCTCTGAAGTATTTTCGCAGCTATGTAAATCTGAACACAGTGGAAAACAAGTTACATGCAATACTTTCCCGGAATAGTTTTGTAACCTGTCAGGAATACCTCCAGGAATATAGTAAGAATGATGTCGGACTCTCTAAGCAACCCCAAACCATGCAATTCTTCGATCAGTATGCAGGAGGTTTCGATTCTATATATGGCTCAAAGCAAAATGCCTTCTGGAAGTTCATCAACGAGCACTTCCGCAAAGTCATGCTCCTAAGATTCAAAGAAGTACTGAAAGCCTGTGTACCTGATTCTAATAAATCAGCTCTGGACGTTGGTTGCGGGCCAGGCCATTACATGGTTGCCTTAGCCCAGCAGGGCTTGGGTCATGTTCACGGGCTGGATTTTGCACCGTCAATGATCGAAATTGCCAAAGAGCACACAGATAAGGCAGGAGTAAGTGATAAATGCAGTTTTGAAGTCGGAGATTTTCTGGGTTTCGAGGAAGTAAAAACCTTCAATTATGTTATTTTGATGGGATTTATGGATTACATGGAGGATCCCAAGCCGATTATTTCAAAAGCGCTAAGTCTGGCATCAGAAAAAGCAGTGTTCAGCTTTCCAAAATCTTCAGGGTTGTTGGCATGGCAACGAAAACTCAGGTATAAGTTCAAATGTCCACTTTACTTGTACGATGAAATTCAGGTTCACAAGTTGTTTAATAACTTCCCCGGTTGGAAATATCACATTACTGACTGCCAACGTGATTTCTTTGTCACTATGGAGAAGTCTTGATCCCAGATTGCTAAACTTATTGACGATTTCTGAAGGAAATAATTTGTAGAGCTTAGGTCATTTTTTGTGGGAACTTCGATACTTAAGACTAACCGGTTCACGGCTTGTATGTGACCCGGGAAAAATAAGATAAGAGGTAGTCAGTATGTTGTATGCAAAGCATAGCTGTCCGCTGAAGCGAGTGATTATTATCCTGCTTCTGTTGTCTCTCACAATGTCACTAATGGCATACAGGTTAGTTTCCAAAGACAAAGAAGGGAATACAAGGGTAGATTGGTTTAGCCTGCTCATCCTGATCGGTTATATCGGTGGAAACATATTTATCCTGCCTGTGGTCATATATACCAATCTGAATGAAGGACTCAAGTCCAGAGCTAAACCCGGCACCAGTCCTCCGGCTTTCGAAGGCTTGAGCGAGGAAGAACGGAACCAGCGCACCGATATCCTCCTCAAAAAGATCGGTGATAAGATCTCAAACTACAAGGATGAGGAAGGCAATGATATGATCACCATCAAACACGGTTCACAGGCAAAGTTTCTAAAACGTTCCCTGGATTATATCAATACAAGGCTTCTGCCAACAGATCCCGAACTGAACAAGTGGGTCGATGAATATTCTACCTTGTACAAAGATCGAACCAGGAGACTTTTTGGCGGTTCAAAACTGATTATTGGATGTAGCATTGGGCTTGGTGTCTTCCTCGGTTATTTTGGATTGTGGTCGTTTATGATTTGGCACGGGATAGGGTTGCTCTTATACATCCTCGCCAGCAGGATTCCATATTATGCAGCGGAACGAAGGGCAAAGTTCTTCTCCGGCGGTTTCTGGGGTGGAATGATTGGTGGAATATTTGCCGGTCTGTTTGCCGGAGCATCAACCAAGCACTTTGTGAAGTATGGGGATGGACCCTGGCAACGGGATGGCAGCGCTGAGCTGACAAACAGTTTCGCAATGATCCTCATCATGTTCGTCATCGCTTTCATTATAGGTCTCTTCACTGCTTTTCTGGGAGTAGTAAACTTCCTCATGAACTATAGCACCAGCCTGATCATTCCCTTCTCCAAAGCCAACGATGCCTGGTATGAAAAAACCTGTGGCATGAAAACGCTCGAGCTAAAAGTATAAAATAACGATCCCTTAGGAGTTGATAATGAAGAATATACTTCTTCCCGGAGTGCTGTGCCTGGTTATTGTGTTATGCAGTTGCACTCAAAACATTAAGAAAAAGGATTCTACCCCAGTTTCTGCAACGGTAACCTTTGAGTCACGAAGCCTCGATGACCAGCTTAATAACCTCACCCAGCAATTGATCTCAAGCCTGAACCAGATGAAAAAGAACAAGATCGCCATCATGGAGTTCCCCGATCTGCATGGCAGAATTAGCGAGTTTGGTAAATTCATCCCCGAAGAACTCACTACCCGGCTGTTTATGACCAGAAGGTTCGAGGTGGTGGAAAGGCAACTGCTGAATAAGGTTCTGGAAGAACAGAATCTTGGCATGACCGGGATTTTGGACGAAAGCTCTGCAGCGAGAATCGGAAAAATCCTGGGAGTGGATGCAATTGTTACCGGATCCATCACCGATCTTGGCAACGTGGTTAGAATCAACTCACGATTGATAGCCACAGAAACAGCCAGCGTCTTTGCCGTTTCCTCAGTCAGTATCGACAAAAACGAAGGGATCACTACCATGCTGGGCAAATATGCAGATTCATCGACAAAGCCAGTGAGCACAAGCTCTGTTTCTCCAAGCACCCCCAAACCATCTTCATCTGGCAGGGAAGAATCCCAAAGCCTGGGACGTGCCAAAGTGGAAGATATTGAGTTTGAGATCATCACCTGCACCCTAACCGCCGATCAAAGACTGGTGCTGGAGATAATGATCCTCAATCAAGGCAAGGTGGACAAGGAATTCAGCATCCTGAACAGCAGCATTCTCTACGATAACTTCGGGCAAGAATACAAAAACGCCATCAGAGAAATCGGATCTAAAAAAGCTGAAGGATTTGTGGGGCAACTCA
>JAQUHL010000082.1 GCA_028683635.1 Candidatus Cloacimonadota bacterium | reverse complement strand
CTTTCCGGATCAATGTTGCCAATGGCTCGCTGAATACTCGAAAATGGATACTCAAAACTGCCATCTTCGAATCCTGAATAATCTGCTTCAACATAAATTGTGTCGCACCACAGAAAACCGATAAATGATAGAAGCATTATCATTATCAACGGTGCGTAAGACGCTTGCACTCTTTCCTGAAAGGAACGCGTGATATTCATCTTATCTCCTTATCAGGTAGGTTTGATTTTTGTGATTGTATGATCAATCACATCCTGCCTCTTATTATTTCATTTTTTTAGGCATTACCTTGTTTTGCGTTCAGTTCCGGATCTGGTTCCGCTTCAGGAAAAAGACAGGTTTCACTACTATGTGAAAAAAACAGGGCTTTTATATATTTAGTGTAGAGTTTTGAAAAGTTTTATACACTTATCTCTGGATCTTATTGTGGTATATGTAAATATAGCATTTTTTCGTTTGCTGTTTTTTTAACTCCGAACCAGGGATAAAGGTGGTATCGGATACTGGAAGGGATCAGCTAAGAATCACTTTACTAAAGACCCTTGAATAATGGGTCCTAGGGCGAAGCCCAACTCCTTTTTAGGGTGGTGGGCGGGAATAGATTTATTAAAATAAGCCTCACAACCAGCATATTTGGAAGTCTGCATTTCGATAAATCGGGATGTACAACGGTCTTTACTTAGGAACAGGCTGAAGGCCCGTTATATGCTGCACATACACCGGGGAGAATATTTATTGACAAACTTTGGATAATAATTTTCGTGGAGCTGTCGTGCTTGATCGAACCGGAGAGATCTGCAGTCTCTTTGTGTTCTCCTGCTTAACGGCACCGATAATGAATCCCGTGGAGGTTCAGATGAAACCGCTTTTTACAGTGCTCTTGCTTCTTAGCGCTATGGCGCTATGTGCCAATCCGATACCCTATCAGCTCTTTTCAGAATTTTGGTTTGATCTGGAAGGGGATATGTATATCGAGCTTTCTTGCAACGACTTTTCCCCCCTGTTTGACGCCACTCTTCATTTCAGTGATGGAACCACCCAGTTGGAATATCCTGAGCCACTCTCCATCCCCGCCCGTCCTGCCGGCATCGCCATCAATCTCAGCCAGGCCTTACCCGGTCTGGAACTCGAGCGCTGGAGCGGTCAGCTCACAATCGAATATGAATATCAGGAAGGTAACCTGATGGCGGTTGGAAACGTCTCCTGGGGTTCCGGATTGACACCAGTTGGAAACACTTCCTATGTGGCAGTTTATGATACCAGCGGACCCTGGATGGATGAATATTATGTCTGGACAATGGAGGCTCCGCCCACTCCGGGAACCGACTCCTATCAAACTCTTGCCCGCGGAACGCTGAATGTCTCCTGTTCAGACCAAAATGGCAATCCTGTGCTCAATGCCAGAGTCCTTGTGGGTTCCCACTATAGCCAAAGTGGTTATACGGATGTAGCGGGATGTTTCAGCACAAGCTGCATCTGCCATCCCATCAACATCCTCGTCAAGCACCCCCAGACCAATGAAACGGTCTATGAAGAAGTCCATTACTTTTCCCCCGGAGGCACCCAGGATATCTCAGTAAACATGACGCTCACTGCCATTGATGATCCCACGGTTCCTTCTGTCCCCATCAGGGGTCTGGAAGCCTTTCCCAACCCCTTCATCGCCAGATATCATGAGCGGATCAGCCTTACTTTCGATGGCAGTAAGGAGGTACTTGAGGGAGCAGAAATCCTGGTGTATAACCTGCGTGGACAGGAAGTGGCAGTGATCCCCATGCACTCCCAGGATAATAACTATTGGATACCGGATAACAAGCTGCCCAGTGGCAGCTATCTACTGAAGCTGGTTAAAGCCGGCAAAGACTATGATCAGCAAACTCTCCGCCTGATCAAATGACCAAACTCCGCTTGTGCCTGCTGTTTCTGGTTTGGGGTATGGTTTATGCAAACCCGGCAGTACCTGATGCCAAGCCAAGAGTGCACTTGGTTTTTGCCGAAGAAATCCTGAATTTTGAGCTATCCCGCGGTGAGTGGAAGGTGAGCGGATTATATACTTTTGTAAATGAAACAAATACAGATACCAGTGGCATCATCCGCTATCCGGTGGCAGATTTTCTCTGGACAGGGATGTTTCCGGCACAGGGTCGGCTAAAAGAAAGCGAAGTCCTGCTCCAGATAAGGCAGATTGAGCCCAGGGACAGTGTATACAGCAACAAGACTATCAGTTCCAGGCAGCCCATCAGCATCTCCATCGAAAAATGGGGTAGGGCTGTGATCGAAATATCCTACTCAATGCCCATCCCTTCCCAGCCGGATTCCCTCACGCTTGAATATATTAAAAAAGGCAGGGATCAGTACATCCGGGATATCCCCCTGGCATGCTATTATGTAACCACTGCCCAAAGTTGGAACAGAACTCTGGATAAGGCAAAGTTCATCCTCAAAGTGGACGATGACATCAAGATAAAGCAGCTCTCCTTTCCGGATCCGGAAGTGCACCAGGAAGCGGGGAAAACAATCTATAGCTGGGAATACTACGACTTTACCCCCGGGCGGGATTTTATCGTGGATTTTGGTTTTTAGGACAGCGCTGATAACGCTGTAAAAGACCGTTGCACATCCCGATTTATCGAAATACAGACTTCCAAGTATGCTGGTTGTGAGGTTTTTTTTGTAAATCTATACCCGCCCACCACCCTATAAGGAGTAGGGCTTCGCCCTACAACCCATTAGTCAATGGTCTTGGTATATATTTCAGCCTCTGTTATCAGGGGCTGCTCTTTTTGAGGGGAAGTTCGTCCGTGATATTGATCGGACTATCGGCAAAGATATCTCCAATATAATCCGTGGGATCATCAACCACCGGGGACTTTTTGGCTTTGGGTTTATCCGTTGCAGGGCTGCTTTCCTCATTGGGCAGGGTGGCAGATATTTCCAGAAGTTTTTGGCGCAAAGTATCCGGTTTAATCTCTTCCAGACCCTTGTTTGAATAAACTGAGGTACTGTCTTTATCGGCTCTGGAAAAGAGATCCGGTGCTTTCAAATAGCCCTTTTTATAAGCTGAATAGAGGATGGAGCCGAGGATGAGGACGAAGATCAAAATGCCGACCATCCAGAGGAAATTGGTGGAGAGCAATACCTTCTTTTCTTTCAGCTTGCGCTGGGGAACAAACTCCGCCTTTTTATGTTCCGGAAACTGAACATAAAACCTCTCCATGACTGCCGTTACATCAGCCTCCAGATAACGGGCATAACTATAAACAATTGATTTAGCAATGCCATACCCCCCCAGGTCATCCAGGCGGTCACTTTCCAAACTTGCGATCTGTTCTTCTTTGAGGAGAATATCATCTCTTACCTGGGATAGCGAGATCCCGGCCGCTTCACGCAACGTTTTTAGATAGGTTCCGAGGCTTTCCAAAGGTATTCTCCATAGCTGATCTCGGAGACGCTGCCACAGAGGGCATAGTCCATCGTTTCCGGATCAAAGCGCACATAGACATATCCACCCGGCATATTAACTTTTACTTTTTTATCAAGCCCCTGTCTGGCAATTCCATAAGCCACCGTGGCAGTGGCTCCGGTTCCACAGGCAAGCGTTGCTCCGCAACCTCTCTCCCAGATCACAAGCTCAATCTCCCCCGCCGATATTTTGCGGGCAAACATCACGTTCACAGGTTCGTCAAACGCCTCGTGATACTCCAGATAGCTGCCATAGCGCAGATGTGGTTTATCGCTGAGGCTCTCCCTAAAGACCACAAAATGGCTGTTTCCCACCTCCATCCAGCCTCCGGTGAAAGAATCGATCTCCTTCTCACCGAGCAGTGTCACCTTGCCCAGCAGCACTTCGATGGATTCAATCCCCCCCTCTGTGATCACCTTTCCGCTTTTGACACCGGAATCGGTCTCGATGATAAACTCATCCCGGTCGAACTTTTTGTGCAGGATGGAAGTGATGCATCTGAGGGCAGAGCCACACATCTGTGCTTGGGAGCCATCCGCATTGAATATAGTCATTTTGGCATCGGCAAGCACCGAAGCATCGAGGATTACCAGACCATCTGCCCCCACGGAAAGCTTCCGCTTGCAGATTGATTTAGCCAGGGCAGGAAAATCCAGGCTGGGATATTTGATGGACAGACGGTTGAGGATTACAAAATCGTTGCCCTGAGCCTGCATTTTGATGTAGGGAATCAGCATCAATGCCTCGCCTGATACATTTCTTCCACCATGTCCGTGATGTTAAAGAGACCTTTCTTATCCCGGATCCAGCGGGCTGCATGCAGAGCGCCCACTGCAAAGCAGCTACGGTTGCGCACCCGGTGACTGAGTTCGATGGTATCCGCCTCCGAATCAAAGCATAAGGCATGGGTTCCCGGGATTTGCCCTAAGCGCAGGCTGGCAAAATGCAGTTCTTCCGGAGCGATCTTCCTATCCAGTTTATCATAGACGGCATGGGTCTTGCGGGAAGAGTTTGCCAGCACCTCCTTACATATCGAGATGGCTGTTCCGGAAGGGCTGTCTGCCTTTTGATTGTGGTGCATTTCATAACCCGCAATGTCATATTCCGGATAGGCATCAAATTCCCGGACGGCATTGGCAATCAGCCTCAGAAAGAGGTTCATGCCTATCGAAAAATTGGCTCCATAGAGCAGGCCGATCCCCCTTTTGTCCACTATTTCCTGCACCTGGGGCAGTTTATCATTCCAGCCCGTGGTTCCCACCACCAGGTTTTTCCCCTGCTCTGCCACTTTCCGGATATTCTCCAGCACAGCAGAGGGATGGCTGAATTCGATGCACACATCACAGCCTTCCAGGGCTTCGGCACTGATATCGTGATAATGATCCTTAAGGTTTGGATCGATGATACAGTGGATCTGCACATTATATCTGGGAGCCAGATCTCGGATCAGTTTTCCCAGTTTACCATAACCGATGAGAGCAGCTTTGAGCATGGCGTTCCTCTTCAGTCCCGGGAATATTGCCGGATGATCTCGCTCACCAGGGCTTTACCCTTTTCCAGATCGGCAATTTCGATGTATTCATGCACGGTGTGATAGCGTTGCATACCTGTTCCGAGAATGACGATAGGGCAATCTTCCTTGTTCAGGATATTGGCATCGCTACCGCCGCCACCTTTGCGGATATCGGGAGTGATGCCCAGTTTCTGCATGGCCCGGGCAGCCAGCACGATGGCTGGGGAGCTTTCCGGGATGAAAAAGGACTTATATTCCGGGTGGATTTTGATCTCGCAGGTCGCTTTGTCGTTACCCACAGTGTGTTTCTCCACTGCCTTCCCGACCGCTGTGCTGATACTTTTGCAGATCTGTTCCAGTTTCTGAGGATTGTGGCTGCGAGCTTCACCCTTGATGAAAACTTCTTTGGGAACGATGTTTGTGGCGATCCCGCCCTGGATCACTCCCATATTGGCAGTGGTTTCAAAATCTATTCTGCCCAGGGGCATGGCGGCAATTGCTTCCGAGGCCACCCGGATGGCATTGATCCCCTTTTCGGGCTCTACCCCGGCATGGGCTTCCTTGCCGGTGATTTTGATCGTGATAGAGTTTTGAGAAGGAGCTCCACAGACGATTTCCCCGATATCCTGGGTATCAAGGGCATAGCCCAGGGCGGATTTGATCCGGCTGGAATCGAAGTGTTTGGTTCCCAATAGCCCGATCTCTTCGGAAACGGTGAAGAGCACTTCGATGGGGGCGTGTTCCTCTTTGCTATCGAGGATGGCTTTGATCCCGAGGATGATCTGGGCCACTCCGGATTTATCATCCGAACCGAGGACAGTGCTGCCATCGCTGCTGATCCGAGTGGCACTTACCACCGGTTTCACCCCCCTGCCCGGTACAACCGTATCCAGGTGCGCACAAAAGAGTAGCGGAGCTTTTTCCACCTTCCCGGGGAAGCAGGCAAATATGTTTCCGGCATTACCCTGGTTGCTGATGGCACAATCATCCTCAAAAACTTCCGCTCCGAGGGCTTTGAGATCTTGCAGGATGCGGTCTGCCATCCTGCGTTCGTCCCTGGATTCACTATCGAGCAAGACCAGTTCACAAAAATATGGTACAATTTCCCAAGCCATTGTAAACTCCTAAGAAAATAATCTTTGGTACAGGAAAACCGCATGGGAAAATCTGTCAAGCTTGACAGAAAGCCAAAGCTGAATATCAGGGTGCACAAAGAAAACTATAAATGAGGTTAGCATGGCAAGCAGCAAAACCGGTTTGATCCTCGTGATCAACTGCGGTAGTTCCTCCCTCAAATACGAGCTTTATGAAATGCCATCTGAAACCAGCCTCGGAAAAGGACTGGTGGAGCGGATCGGCCTGAAGAACGGTAAATTGATCCAAAACGTTGATGGCTTAAAGGCAGAAATTGAAACCCATATCCCGGATCACAAAACCGCCTTTTCCCTGATGATGCAGGCTCTTCTGGACAAAGAAAAAGGAATCATCTCCTCCCTTTCCCAGATCAAAGGCATCGGCCACAGAGTCGTGCACGGCGGCGAGCAATATTCCGCCTCCGTAATTATCAATCAGGACGTGCTAAGGGCTATAGAAACAAACTGTGAACTTGCCCCCCTGCACAATCCTGCTAACCTTAGCGGCATCAACGAAGCCTCAGCCCTCATTGGCAATATTCCCCAGGTGGCGGTTTTTGATACTTCCTTTCACCAGACTCTTCCTCCCATGGCCTATCTATATGGCATTCCCCGCAATTTCTATGATGAATACAAGATCCGCCGCTATGGCTTTCACGGCACCAGCCACCGCTATGTGGCAAACATCGCTCTCCAGTTGCTCAAACGCTCCCGGGAAAACACCAATCTCATCACCTGCCACCTGGGCAACGGCGCTTCCATAACCGCCATCCAGGAAGGCAGATCCGTGGATACTTCGATGGGCTTCACCCCCCTGGAAGGACTGATGATGGGCACCCGCAGCGGAGATATCGATCCCTCCATCATCTTCTATCTGGAGGAACGGGGCTTCGATTTTCACGATCTGCACAATATCCTCAATAAAAAGAGCGGCTTACTTGGCCTTTCCGGAATATCCAGTGATTTAAGGGATGTTGAAACCGCTGCCGATGCCGGCAACCAACATGCCCTCGAGGCCCTGGAAGCCTATGCCTACCGCATCCGCAAATACATTGGAGGCTATTCGGCAAACCTGATCAAGGTGGATGGCATCGTCTTCACCGGCGGGATCGGTCAGTTTGGAGTCAAAATGCGGGCCCGAATCTGTTCCCGGCTGGAAAATCTCGGTATTCACATAGACCGGGAATTGAATCATAGTGTTGGGGCCAATGCCGGAATCATCTCCAAACCATATTCCCCCGTCTCGATCCTGGTCATCCCCACCAATGAAGAACTCCAGATCGCTCTCGATACCTATGAACTGATCACCAATGCCCAAAAATAGATTTACAAATTCTGCCGCTTAAAGAAACTGGCATACAAGTATTTGTGAGGTAATATATGAAAAAGCTATTTCTTCTGCTCAGCCTTGGACTGCTGCTTACGGCACTTTCCGCCCAGATGACGACTCCCAGAACCTATATCCAAAAAGTCACCCTCGATAGCGGTGCCCTGCTTGACATCACCAATCCCGATGGGAAATCCGCTCCCGAATACATCGTCGAAGCCTGGATTCCAG
>JAQUHL010000081.1 GCA_028683635.1 Candidatus Cloacimonadota bacterium | reverse complement strand
TTTATCCTGTTTTCTGCCAGGAGCAAGCATTGAACAGCACTTTCCAAAGAATTATACTTGGTTGCCAGATTGTAATGACAATGAGCAGCCAGTTCAGCATCCTTGATTTGTTTGGAATATTCGACGGTCCAGAAAAGCCACTCCTGAGAAGGATTTTCCGAAAACACAGAGTCAAGTATGGATTCGTGATGTTTGATCAGGACATCTATCAATTCCCTTTCCAGGCAGAATTTGGCATCCTCAAGACTGATGGCAGATGCGCATGCAATGCCGAATAGAAAAAAGATGATTAAGATGTAGTATTTGATCCGGAAGTTTCTCATTACTCAGGATTCCTTATGTTTTAGCTCATTGATCAGGTTTTGGATGTCTTCCCGATCAAAGCAATATTCTTTGTTACAATACATACATATTGGATTGATTCCTTCCTGCATGCTTTCGAGGTCTAAGACCCCCAGAAGCAGCAATGCACGTTCAAATCTATCCCGGGAACAATTACACTGATATTGCAGGGGAAAGGTTCCCAACAGATTCCAGCTTATGCCTTTGAGGACGAATCTATCCAAAATCTCCCTGATATCCATCCCCATGTCCATGAGGTCTGAGACGTTTGGTGTGCTGTTGATGTTTTGGATCAATTGTTCTGCCCTGGACAAATCTGCACCTGGCATTTGTTGGACAATAAATCCACCGCAAGCCCGAATCCTGGCCTCTTTGTCTATCAAAACCCCCAGATTCACGGCAGTTGGGATTTGCTCACTTTGATAATAATAGGCAGCAAGGTCATCTCCGATTTCTCCGGTGACAAGCTCTGAGATGCCGGAAAATGGGGTCTTCAAGCCCAGATCCTTAATGATCGAAAGGGTTCCTTTACCCACGTGTTTCCCCACCAGAAAGTTATCCTCGGGTGTGTCAAACCAAAGCCTGGGGTTTTTAACATAAGCTCTCAAGAACCCGCCATGCTCGCAGATGATCAATCCACCCTTAAGCTCACCTTCACAATCGAGTTTTAAGGTTAAACTGTTGCCTTCGCTCTTCAGTTCCAATCCCAGCATAGCGGTTGCCGCAATCAGTCTTCCCATTAAAATTGCAGAAAGGGGAGAGAGATCGTGCAAATCTCTGGCAGCCTGGGCAGTTTGGCTGGCATCGACGGCAAATACCCGAAATTGATCATTGGCAGCTGTTGCCCTCAGGATCTTGTCTTTACTCGTCATGAGCAAAACCTTCCCGCCATCTGGCAGATAGCTCCGCTCCAGGATAGAAGAACAAAATGATCTCATCCCAGGGCATGCCTTCCCGTGCTTTTTGTAATGCCGTAACCTGGCACATACCCACCCCGTGTCCGCTGCCCTTGCCAGCTAATATGATTGGATCGGAAACAGTATATATTGCTTTGCCTTTGGAACTTTCTCGATAGGGACCCTGAATATAAAAAAGTGAGGAGGGAAGAGCTCCAAAAGCCTGCCTGATCCGATATTCACCTTCCAGAACCTGGTCTCCATTAAGCCGGATGCTCAAGATTCTTCCTGAAACTCCACGGGCCAGGATCTCGATCGTGTTCAATGAAGTGAGGGACAGGTTTTTCATGAGCGCGGTTTTGGATACACTCCGCGTCCACTTGGTTGTGGTTTTCTCCCAGGAACTCATATTTTTGGTATCAACGGCAGTTTCAATCCAGTTCCTGGCTGCGAATTCAGTGCTAAGATCATAATCTTCAGCCCTGGGATCACAGGTCACTCCCATCAGATACGGGACGGGAAGGCCTTTCCAGATGTTTTGTGAAGAATCCGTTTTTCCCCCCGAGCTGCTATGGTAGGTGGCATCGACAATTTTACCATTGTGGATAAGAACCTGCCCGGAGGTTGAGATTACGGCTTTCAGGATGTTCTCGTTCAGAAGGTGTTTACCCCTGTAAACCTGGCAGTGAACATCGTTGCATAAATCATATCCATCATTTTTGTGTTTATGATATAGAAGCAGGCTCAGGGCATGAGTCCTGGTGGCAACTGCCTGTGCTTTCAAGGCTTCCAGTGGTGCACCGCTGCCAATTTCATTTTGGATAACTCCTGCAATGTATTCTTCGAGTTCTATCCGGTGGATCAGATTGAGTTTATCTCCGATGGCATTCAGGATAAAAGACCCTGAGAAGCCATATTTTTGGCCATTGATAGTGATATCGCTATCACTTTCCATTCTCAGAGGTGTTTCAAAATAAAAGACTCCTGCAGCAGAAGCAACCTTCAATCTTGCTCCCATCATGGGGATGGCATGGATTCTGGATAGGGGATAGCCATTTGCCAGGGCATACTCTTTGGCATCCTCATAGCTATGGTGATACTCATCATCAAACCAGACTGCTTCATGCTGGAGTGTTAGGGTGCTGTCTTTCCAGACAAAATAGCTGTGGCAAACAGTTTCGGCTTTTGGCTTTTCCACTATCTGGCTTTTTTTGATAACTCCATAATAGTTTTTGATTTCGCTATCGGCAAAGCTAATGTGAATATCTCCCAAAAGCTCTCTCTGAATGGCTGAGTTCTGTTCAAACATGTGAACAACATCATTTGTCCTCAGTCTCAGTTCTTTGTTTTTGGCAAGAAGAACTTCCAATACCAGTTTTCCATCCTGAATCTCTGCCGCACCAAGCATTCCTGCCATTAGCAGCAAGATAGAGGCCAGCAACAAGATTTTGGATACCAGAAGTGGATGCTCTTTCATAATGCTCTGTTTATCAAATAAAGACCATTGAATAATGGGTTGCAGGGCGAAGCCCTACTCCTTTTAGGGTGGTGGGCGGGAATAGATTTACAAAGCTAAGCCTCACAACCAGCACATTTGGAAGTCTGTTTTTCGATAAATCGGGATGTGCTAAGGTCTTAATATATATATCCATCACTGCACTGTTGATCCCGGTCCGCTATCTTTTTCGGGTAACAGGATCGACAATCCGTTTTCGTCTTCAGCAGCCAAAATCATTCCCTGAGAAACGATTCCTCTGATCTTTCGGGGTTCAAGATTGGCAAGTACGACCACTTTTTTGCCCACAATAGCTTCGGGTGCATAGTGCTCTGCAATTCCGGCTACAAGTTCTCTTTCCTCGAAACCCAGATCTATCACCAGATGCAAAAGTTTATCTGTTTTGGGCACCTTTTGGGCAGAAAGTATCCTGGCGATCCGAATATCCATCCTCGAGAACTCATCATAACTGATCAACTCTTTCAATGCTTTATAGTTTTTTGCTTTAGCTGGGGCAGCTTTTGTTTGGAGACGTTCCAATTCCTGGTCGATCTCTTCATCCAGGATTTTGCGGAAGATTGGTTTAACTTCATTTATCACAAATGCTTGATCGATAACATTATGTACCTCATTCCAGGTAACCTTGGATTCCACTCCCAGCAGCGCTCTCAGTTCCGCCATGGTTTTGGGCAGTACAGGACTGAAGAGGACGGAAATCTTCGAGATCAGACACAGGCATGTAAACAGGGTTTCCTGGGCATGAAGAGGATCTGTTTTGAAAGCTGTCCAGGGCTTTCGCTCATCGAAATAGCGGTTACCGGAGCGGGCAAGATCCATGATTTTTTTACAGCTGGCTTTCACTCCAAACTGAGAATAGGATTCCTCGCATTCATGGGCAGTGCGCATCACTTCCTCCACCAGTGCTTTGCTCTCCTCAGACAGAGGGCAGGCCTCTACCCTGGAGGCAAAATTCTTGGCGGCAAAGCTCAGCACCCGGTTGATCAGATTGCCCAGAACATTGTTCAGCTCATTGTTTATCCGGGCTTGAAAATCCCGGAAGGAAAAATCCATATCCTTGGTTTCAGGTGCATTCACTGCCAGATAGTATCTCAGATATTCAGCAGGGAAGGTTTCCGCAAATTCATCCACCCAAACCGCCCAATCTTTGCTGGAGCTCACCTTTTGGCCTTCGAGATTGAGAAACTCATTGGCAGGAATGTCATGGGGCAGGCAGTATTTTTTATCCTGTCCCATCAGCATGGCAGGCCAGATGATGGAATGGAAGACGATGTTATCCTTTCCGATAAAGTGGATCATTTGGGTATTGGGATCCAGCCAGTAATCCTTCCAGCGGTCAGGTTGCCCGATCTTTTCAGCCCACTCGATGGTTGAAGAAATATATCCGATCGGAGCATCGAACCATACATACAACACCTTTCCTTCAGCTTCGGGTAAAGGTACCGGCACACCCCAGCTTAGGTCCCGGGTAATCGAGCGCTCCACCAAACCCTGCTCCAGGAGGTTGAGCATAAAATTCCGCACGTTTTCTTTCCAATAGGTCTTGGAAGAAATCCATTCTGTGAGTTTGCCTGTAAAATCATCAAGCTTGAGAAACCAATGCCGGGTGGATCTGATCACCGGGGTAGTACCACAAATTTTACACTTGGGTTCGATCAGGGTCGTGGCATCATAAGTGGCACCACAGGCATCACATTGATCTCCTCTGGCACCTTCTTGCTTGCACCTGGGGCAAATGCCTTCCACATACCTGTCCGGAAGGAAGCGTTGGTCATGTTCGCAATAGAGCTGAGTGGTATCCTTGGGGACGATATGTCCCTTATCATAGAGGTTCGTAAAAAATTCCTGAGATATCCGGTAATGACCTTCCCTGGCTGTACCGGAAAAGTTATCAAACTCAATGCCGATCTTATCAAAGGCCGCTTTTATAGATTTGTGATATCTTTGTACTATGCTTGCCGGTGTGGTATTTTCTTTGTCTGCACTAATCGAGATCGGAGTACCGTGTTCATCGGTTCCGCAGATATAGATAACGTCTTCGGTCTTCATTTTCAGGTAGCGAACATAGATATCTGCCGGTAAATATGCTCCCGCTACATGACCAACATGCAATCTTCCATTGGCATAGGGGAGAGCACTGGTTACTAAATATCGCATTTATACTCCCAGATTCTTTGAGTTTGATTCAACAAACTCTTGATGTAAATCCTGCACACAGGCCACCACAGCATCCGATCCCAGCAGGATTTCGATAGTTCTCTCGCTATGGCTGATCTCCAGCGGGTGGTATTTCTCGGTGAGTTCAATCGTCTTGGCCAGAAAGCTTAGGTCCAGATTGATCCCGATCCCCACCAGGATCACGAATCCCACAGCATCTTTTCTTTCTCTCACAGTGTAGTTGTGTTGCTGCAAGAAATATCGGATCTCGCTTTCATATTTCTCTTCGAAAAAGATGCTTACCAGGGCATCCTTGATTCGGTACTTAAAAATCTCAAAACCAAACTCACGAAACAAACCCGCATCGGACTTATCCAGGGTGTAACATATCAGTCGTTCCTTGTGGGCAATTGCAGTGATCTTTCTATCTTCCATATTTTTTTCCTTATCCAGAAGCTTCTTGAGGGTGGTACCTGGTTTATCCGAAAATGAAGAACGGATAACCAGAGGCACATCATAAATACAGGCAAACTCCACCGCCCGGGGATGCAGCACCTTGGATCCATTATAGGCAAGAGCCAGCATCTGAGGATAATCGATCTCCGGCATTGCTTTGGGGTGTTGCACAATCCTGGGATCAGCAGTAAAAACGCCATCCACATCGGTGTATATTTCACACAGGTCTGCTGAAAGATAAGATGCCAGGGCAACTGCCGAAGTGTCCGAACCGCCCCTGCCCAGGGTTGTGATTTCTTTTTCCGTGCTCACTCCCTGGAATCCGGCGACAATTACAATTTTCCCCTTTTCCAGCTCCTCCAGGATCCGGAAGGCGTTTATTTTCATGATTCTGGCATTACCATGTTTGGAATCTGTGATTATTCCACTCTGCGAACCGGTGAAGGAAATCGAGGCAAAGCCCTTTTCCTGCAAAGCCAGAGAAAGCAGAGACATGGTGATCCTTTCCCCGGCAGTAAGCAGCATGTCAAGTTCCCGCCTGGAAGGGTGATCTGAAATCTGAAAAGCCAGAGAAAATAGCTCGTCTGTGGTCTTTGCCATGGCAGAGACCACTATCACAATCTGGTCGCCAGATTGGTATTCCTTACTGATTTTCTGAGCAATTGAGCGGATACGTTCGATGCTTCCCACCGAAGTTCCGCCAAATTTTTTGATGATAATAGCCATATCCATCCACCTTTGTAGAAAGGGTTTGGACGTCAAGGGGAAATTCTTCAACTACTCGTCCCTTACTCGAAGGCGTTAATCACTTCTTAATCTAGCCTTAATCAAGCGTTAATAATTAACGCTTGATTAAGGCTAGATTAAGAAGTGATTAACGCCTTGGAACGAGGGTTGGACGGGAAAGCCCAGTGGGCGATAGATCATAGGCAGGGTGCGAGGCGAAGCCTGAGCCCCTGTAAACGGAAGTAGAAAAAAGAATTGGCCCTTTGTGGCGACGAGACGTCACCACCCCTATTTGGGCTGTCGAGCTCCGGTCGACAGAAACAACGGTTTGCCTGTTCAGAAAGCATATAGCCTTTGTGGCGTCGAGACGTCCCCGCCGCTATTTGGGCTGTCGAGCTCCGGTCGACAGAAGCAACGGTTTGCCTGTTCAGAAAGCCCTACTCCTTTTAGAGTGGTGGGTGGGAATAGATTCACAAAAATATACCTCACAACCAGCATATTTGGCAGTCTGTATTCCGATAAATCGGGATGTGCAACGGTCTTTCGATGGAGCGTCTCACAATATTATGTCGCCGCCTACGGGGCTCTCGGTGAGGTTTTTGGGTTCGTTATTCAGGGGTTCCGCTGCGCTGCACACCCTGCCTGTATTTCGATAAATCGGGATGTACATCGGTATTTGAGAATGGTGAACGGTGAATGGTTAGTGGTTTGGAATACCTTAGCCCAACGGGCGGCATATCATAGGCAGGGCGTGGAGCGAAGCGTAACCCCTGTACAGGCGCATCCCCACAACCACCACCCAAGCCCCGTCAGGGGCGACATTACTCCTGCTGCATACCAAACACCTTGTCCGGATCCCAATGCTTTTTCAACCTCGTCTCAAGAGGGCGGGAATAAATTTACAAAAATATGCCTCACAACCAGCATATTTGAAAATCTGTATTTCGATAAATCGGGATGTGCAACGGTCTTTTAATGTGGATCAGCGAGTGTAAATAACAAAGGTGCTGAAGCACGTGTTATATCGTGTTTAGTTTGAAATGACATAATCCATGCCCAACCCACCACCCAATATTGTATGGGGCTCCGCCCCATGCCCCGTTTGATTATGTCATTTCAAAGTGGAAACTGTATTACTATGCTGAGTTTCCCACCTTAGACTGCCGATAATCAAAAAGCCCCGCAAAATGCGGGGCTTGATATATGTATTGGAGTTTTGATGGTTTATTTCATCATCATGACTTTCTTGGTAGAGCTGTATTTGCCACTGGTCATGCGATAGAAGTAGATTCCGCTGCCAACTACCTGGCCTTGGGTATCCTTGCCATCCCACATCTGGCTGTAGAAACCGGCTGTGGCGTGATTGTTGCTGAAACTGCGGATCTTCTGTCCCTTGAGGTTGAAGATTTCAATCTGCACTTGTCCGGCATCCTTGAGGCTGTAGCGGATGTTGGTCTGCGGATTGAAGGGATTGGGATAGGCATTGAGCAGCTTGGTAGCCATCGGTATTTCCGGCACTTCTGGTTCGGTTCCGGGCTGGCCAATTGTCACAGTGATGGGTCCGGCATATTCGGAATTGCCATTT
>JAQUHL010000080.1 GCA_028683635.1 Candidatus Cloacimonadota bacterium | reverse complement strand
GGCAATTTCACGCAAGAGGAGCCTGCCATCACGATCCTCTCCGAGATGGCCACCCTTCTTATCGGCAGAACTGCGGAGGCATACTTCCATCAGAAAGGATATATTCTGCTCCTGCATATAGTTTGGAATAGCAGGATCGAGAGTTGCACCCAGATTATCGGAGTTCGACACAAAGGCATAACGATAGCCGTTGTCGATGAGTTTGTCGAGCAGCCCGGAGGAAGAGATCGCAGTATAAAGATCTCCGTGACCGGGGGGATTCCACATAGCTTTGGGATCATGAGCTTCAAAAGGCTTCAGATCGTTTTTCCGGATTCGGGGAAACTTGTTCTGAACAAAGGACAGTGGATACTCCTGTTTGAAGAGGTCTGGATATTTGTCCAGATATGAAAGTGTATCCTGTTCAGTATTGAAACTGTTCATAAAGATCAGGGGAATATCATAAGCGGTTTGCGAGCGCAGAGCAAGAACCTGTCTGGTGATGATATCCAGAAAATTCATGTTTCCTTTGACGGGAAGCAGGGACTTGGCTTTGGATAAGCCCATACTCGTTCCCAGACCTCCGTTTAACTTTATGATGACAGTATGTTTCAGGATCTCCTTTTTCCGGTAGGAGCGGATGTTTTCATATTCGACCAGGTTCTTCGGACTGGGAGGAGAAACATCTTGTTTGGAGATTTTCCCTGTTTCTCCCCGCTCCAGCTTGCTGTAATAAGCTTCGAAGGTGCGTATCAGGTTTTCGGATAAACCGGCCGATTTCATCAGTTTGGTAAAAGAAACATCCATCTTTTTGCTCCTAAGTTATTACCAGTTCATTGATCATATCCTCGTCAATATCATAGGGAATAGTGATTTGCCCTTCATCCCGGTGTTTTTCATTCCAGGCTATTGAGGTTTGGATAGCGTGTTCGTTTCGGGCCCAGTTTCGCCGGGCTACTCCTCCCATCACATCCCAGGATAATCCGCTACGAACTATGCTGTCCATCTGCTTGCTTCCGTCAAGTACAATTCCGTTTCCACCGTTGATAGCCCGGCCAATACCGGTTCCTCCGCCATTGGAGAGAACCACCAGGCTCATACCCCTCGCCACGTTTCCTGCAAAACACTGAGTGGCCATATCGGCAGTTGTATTGCTGCCATCCCTGATGTTTGAAGTTTCCCGAAATGGTGAATCCGTTCCCGAAACATCGTGATGATCCCTGCCCAGCATAACCGGACCAAGCTCTCCCTTGCGGATTAGTTCATTGAACTTCAAAGCTATTCTGATCCTGCCTTCTTCATCGGCATATAGGATTCTGGCCTTAGTACCTACGACCAGGTTATTTTTCTCAGCATTTTGCACCCAATGATAGTTGTCCCGATCCTGGGCGTTACGTTTAGGATCAATGTTTTGCAGGGCTATCTGATCTGTCTTGCGTAAGTCCTCATCCTTTCTGGAAAGACATACCCAGCGGAAAGGCCCGTAGCCGTAATCGAAACACAGGGGACCCATGATGTCCTCCACATAGGACGGCCAGATAAAACCTTCTGAGGTATTGACTCCATTAAAAGCTATGGAATGCTCACCAGCATCAAAGATGCTCGCCATGAAGCTATTACCATAATCCCAGAAAAATGAGCCCTTGGAGGTGAGTTTCTTCAGCACTTGATAATGACGCTTCAGAGATTTATCCACTTGGTTTTTGAAAGCATTCAGATCCTTCTGGATGAGTGATCTTCCCTCCTCAAAGCTAAGCCCTGCAGGAGTATAACCACCTTCATATACTGCATGGCAGGATGTTTGATCCGAAATCAATTCTGCTTTGATATTGTGCATATCCACATACTCCAGTAGGTCAACCACATTGCCATGATACGCAATTGAAACAGGCTTTTTGCTGCGTTTGTATTCATCCACCCATCCAAAGATCTCCTCACAGTCGGCAGATACTTTGGATACCCAACCCTGGGAATGGCGGGTATGAATCCTGCTCTGATCCACTTCTGCGATTACACCGATCCCACCTGCTATTTCAACAGCTTTGGCCTGTGCACCGCTCATGCCTCCAAGACCGGAAGAAAGGAACAACACACCTGCCAGATCTTTGTCCTGGGGAATATGCAGATACTTTCGACCTGCATTGAGGAGGGTGATGTATGTTCCATGCACAATACCCTGAGGCCCAATATACATCCAGCCACCAGCCGTCATTTGACCATAATTGCTCACACCCAAAGCAGTAAGCCGTTTGAACTCATCAGGATTGTCCCATTTCCCGACCATCAGACCATTCGTGGAAATGACTCTGGGGGCATCTTTTTTGGAGGGAAACAATCCCAAAGGATGCCCTGAACTCATAACCAGGGTTTGCTCCTCAGTCATGTTTTCCAGGTATTTTTTTATCAACTGGTATTGCATCCAATTCTGGCATACTTGCCCGGTTTCACCGTATGTTACCAGTTCATAGGGATAAAGAGCAATATCAAAATCCAGGTTGTTATCAATCATCACTTGGATGGCACGAGCTGGCAGGATGCCTTTATACTTATCAATCGGTTTTCCCTGGATCCGTCCCCGAGGTCGGTAGCGATAACCATAGATCCTTCCCATAGTATGTAATTCACTTAAAAATTCCGGAGCAAGAACCTCGTGCAAATCCGGATGGATATAGCGCAGTGCGTTCTTTAAAGCGAGGGCTTGTTCTTTTGGAGTTAGCTTCAATCCCCGATCAGGTGCTCTGCGGATCCCAGGCTCAAAAGAAGCTGAGGGAGGAAGAATGTTATCCAGCTTGATTCTCATTGCTTTATCCATCAACATGTTATACCTCTTTGTTTGTTTTATTGATCATAATCTTGAGGATCGTTTCATCTGTATTACACATGCCGGTTCTCACCAGTTCTGCCAGATTGGCGATGGTCTCATCCACATCTTCAGTAATAATTCCATCATTTGCAGATACACAGATGCCTCCAAGTGCAAGGAGAGCAGATTGCACTGCTGCGCTGGTATTGGTGGCCACTTTCAGGGAACAGCCTTCCTTGGCTCCGTCACATACCATTCCAGCCGTGTTGCCAATCATGTTTTTTATGGCATACTCCACCTGGTTCAAGCTTCCATCAAAAAGAAACACTATCCCACATGCTGCACCGGCTGCAGCGGAAAGACAACCACAAAGACAGGACAATACTCCGATTTTGGATTTGATATGGATCGAAATAAGATGCCCCAAGGCTAGCGCACGGTGCAATTTTTCTGTGCCAATACTCCGCTTTTCTGCTACTGCTATAATCGGTAAGGTGATCGAAAGCCCCTGATTACCACTCCCGGAATTGGAAATAACCGGTAGCTGGATACCACTCATCCTGGCATCGGTGGCCGCAGCCGTCAGCGCCATTGCATAATGATGCAGATCATCCCCGAGAATCCCGCTTTCGATTTGGGAGAGGATGGTTTTACCCACTTTGATACCCAGGTCTTGGCTCAAGCCGTACTCGGCAATCCGGCGATTGATGATTTCACCCATATCAATACTGGACAATTCGTTAAGAGGATAGTGCAGGCAGAAATCGAAATAGTCTCCTACCTTCAGACCATCCATTTTTACGAGTTTATGAGTACTGGATGCGTTCATTTCATTGAAGACAAGGGTTTCTCTATTCAATTCCAATTTATACAACCAGTTATGACGAAAACGGATTATCGCCCGGGAACTTTTTTCACCACAGGTAGCCATTACTTCGATATAAACTTCGTCTTTGGTATCAGCTTGCTTGATCGATACTGAGTTGGTATCGAGAATGGTTTTGGCTTGATTCAATTGCTCTGCAGTAAACTCCGAAAGAATGTCCAATCCCCTTTCCGGTAATGCAATAACACTACCCAGGGCAGCGGCAATATCCAACCCCGTCATTCCCGTTCCGGGTATTCCCACTCCCATACCATTTTTTAGGATACTGGGACATACCAGAAGTCTCAGTTTGCTGGGAGTGCAGTTCAATGCCTGGGCTGCATAAGCACAGGCAAGAGCTACTGCACCAGGCTCAGTACATCCAGTTGCAGTAGATATCTCCTGCTTCATCAGTTGTAAGATCCGGTCGAATTTATGCATTCACAATATCTCTTTTTACTATTTTTTTAAGGAAATCAGGATGCCTTATACTGTCAAGGACTTTCTAACTTTAACCTCTCAGGTGCAATTGTTGCAACTATAAAAGTGGATAAATCGAGTATATTGCAGAACTTGCACCTTGCCTGCGGAGTTAACTCTTTGCAAAATAATACAAACAATTTCCATTGTTTAAGGAATAAAACTTGCTTTATAATCCGCCGATTTACCCTTATCTTGACTTAAAGGAGTTAGTAATGAATAAATATATTCTCTTGTTTTCGGTGGCTTTTCTGATTGCCATGGTCTTTACCGGATGCAGTCGGGACGACAAGCCTGAAATAACAAAAGTCAACATGGACGAATTGAACGTTCCGAGTGGCTTCAGATATGAAACTGCCAGAACCTTCAGTGTCAATTTATCCGGTTCCTTCCTCTCCCCCATAACAATTAAGGACACGGACGACAATGTGCTCTTCAGAGGTTTATTGAAACCAGAAAAGGGGATCTCCACGAAGATCACACTCCCCTATCTTACAAATCAGCTTGTTCTCGAATATATGGGCAAGGCCTACACCCTGCCTTCGACTGGATCAAGCCTTAGTTATACATTCCCAGATCCAATCACAGGGAGGTAAGAATGAAAGCCTGCTACCTTATACTTATTGTTTTAGCAATGCTGGTCAGTGTTCAGCTTGCCGCCCAGACTCCGATTATTCCTCAATTGAATTATGTATGGCATCTGGGTCCGGATCTCTACCAGGCCTGGTTGGGATATCAAAATAACAATGCAACTACGATTACTATTCCGGCTGGGACTTCGGACAATTATTTCTCTCCGGGAAGTTCAGATCTGGGGCAGGTAACCACTTTCCTTCCCGGAACTCATGAGGCGGTTTTTTCGGTGATCTGGGATGGCTCCTACCTTGAATGGGCTCTCAGAACTCCCAAATCTCCTCCTTACAATCCCCATCAGTACCTGTTAGTTGATATGTCTGCTGCCTATGAAGATGAAGATCTGGATACTGTGTTTCCGCCGATCGATCTATATCCCGATGATCCAGACCGGGCTTTTGACGTCTATTATCCATCCACGGGGATGAATACTCTCGCATTTGAAGACCTCTGGCCGCAAGTGGGAGATTATGACTTCAACGATATGGTGATAGATTACCAGTTCAAATACATCCACAATAACGATAACGAGATCAAGGATATTTTTGCTGAGCTTGAGCTTAGATCTGTGGGAGCAACCTTCCAGGACGCCTTCCTGATCGAGTTACCAATCTCCTTTGCCAACATCGAAAGTTACCAGGGATATCACGATGGCGCTCCCGTGAACATGCCTATGTATGCGGCAGGAACCAAGAGCGTGATCAAAGTAATCGGTAACACTGCAGATTATGTACCCGTTCCCGGATTTGATATCTTCTGGAACTCACAGCTAAGTCAACCCACTTATCCCACGATTAAGCTCTCATTCGAAATATCTCTTATCACTCCGGTTGATCCGGGTGATCTTCCCTATCTGGCACCCTTCAATCCCTATATAAACGTCAACAGGGTTGTTGGTCATGAAGTTCATCTTCCCGGAATGCCACCAACTGCATTTGCCAATCCCGATCTCTTCGGATTGAATGATGATACCACAGATCCAGGAACCGGAAGATACTACGTTACATCTACAAACCTACCCTGGGCATTGAATATTACCGGACGCTGGCGTTATCCTGTCGAAAAGAAGCAGGTCACTCATGCCTATCTGAACTTTGCTGCCTGGGCTGAGAGTGGTGGAACAATCAATCAGGATTGGTTTGAGTACAATCTCGATAATTGCGATCCTGATTTTGTATATCCTCAAGGCTGGTAAATTAGACTTAGTCTCCTAATGAAACTACTCCTCCAGGCTGGATGATAATGTTGTCTTTCAGCCTGGATTTGTTTTTACCACTGATGACAAGCTGCCCATAAACCTCGATCTTAGCATCCGGATGAGCTGATATCTCACCTTTTAGAATTGCTGTAGAACCACTATCGATAACCAGAGACGAACCCTTCAGTAAAGCCAATTCTGCGTTTTTTCCAAGCTTCAGGGTACTGTTACCACTCACCACTCCCCGGGCAGTTAAAGCATAACTCGCTGCCAGTTCCACATCCTTTGCCAGATTCAAGGGCAGAGTATTTACTACCCGTAGCATCATTGCCTCACCGGCTTCTATTGAGTATTTCAATTTGATATTCTTCGCCTTAAGTCCCGAGTGGATGATTTCCTGTCCCTCGAGCAGGAATGGATCATAGATGGTAATGTCCTTTGCTCTTCCGGATAGTACCTTACCATTCAGGCTGAGGATAACTTGCTGAGAGGAGGCAGCTTTGAAATTGGCTTTGTATTCATCGAGTTTTATTCTCCCCGGTAGTTCCCGGGAAGATTCATTGGATCTACGGTTTACTAACACCAAGCTGGGCAAACCTTGCTCATCAGTATAAACCCCCATCTGAACATAGCCCTGTCTCTTGAATTCCTTCCAATTCCAAGCTACTCTTATTTTTTCAATGCCAAATTGCGCAAGTTCCCCCCTGGGATTTCTGAATAGGCGCAGTGTTGCAGCCGTCTCCCAATCCAGGTCTTTGACGATATTGCCATAGATCTGAATCTTGCCGTTTGCCTCTTGCAAAGCCCTGAAACTTTCCGTCCTTTCATAGGAGAAGGGAGTTTGGGAAGTATGGATCATTAGCGGCCCATAAGTTTGAGGTTCGGCAAGTTTGTCGCCTATCCACCAAGGGAATACATAATTCAATATACCAATAGGCCCATAGCATAGTGGTAAATATTGCAACATCTTTTGTGTTTCATAGGGGGGAAGCATCCATCCCCAAGCCTCATCTTTGCTGAACCAATCTCCAAAGGATTGCACGATCGGCATGAAATGCATTTCTTTCCCTGCCTTCTTGCCTTCTTCTATCAGCGTACGCCACTGCATGTATTTATCTGTGACCCTGGAATCGATAATTCTCTGAAACGCTTTGGGCTTCCAGGATTGCCAGCGGTCAAGGGGATAAATATCTGGACATAGCACCATTGGTTCAGCTTGTTTGATGAAATTGACCTGATGATTGTAGTCTTCCTTATTGGGTTTTTTCAGATAGTGTTTCCAATCATAGATAGCGGTTATTATCGTGGGGTTTGGTGCTTCGATCAGTTCCTGAACCTGTTTGAAAGCTGCAAACTGCGCCTGGTTTGGTTCGTCGAAGGAATACATAAAACGGATCTTGGCAGAGCTTAGGTTTCGGATATTATCCAGCCGGGAGTTTATTCCTCGGGCATATCGCTCCGGGTTGGTTTTCATACTCTGATACAGGTCATCATATACTTCCAGGTAATCGATCTCCAATTTCGAGTTCTCATACCAATATATCCGGGGATGGACATCTCGCATCTGGTATCGTCCTGCCTCGTTTTCGATGAGCAGGCCACTATCTTTTAAGTCCTTGAAACTGATGGAAAGCTTGATTCTCGAGTTTCCAAGACCATCTTTCCTGCTGAGTGCCAGATAGGCTTTTGCAGTAAGATAACTCTCTGTGGAGGCTTCTTTAGCACTCTCAAGCTTATGTTTAAGAGATATTCTTTTCCCGCTCTTATCCACGCCAACAAGTTCAAAGCGGAGCAAGTATTTACCTTCCCGACCAGCACTAACCAGATCAGCATGATTACTGATTTTCAAAGCAAAATCAAAGTTCAGGAAAGTCTGGCTCAGATAAGTTTCATCG
>JAQUHL010000079.1 GCA_028683635.1 Candidatus Cloacimonadota bacterium | reverse complement strand
TGGGTGTGGTAAGGACAAACTCATTGAAAAACTCTGCCTGTGGATAAGTTAACTCAAAGCCTGGAATCTTATTTAGCTCTGTGGCAAGGTAGTGTGCCTTGAGGGTGGATTGCATAGCAACCTCTCTTAATCCGGCTTTACCCATGAGGCTCATATAGACTGTGGCAGCAAGAACACAAAGAGATTGGTTCGAACAAATATTGGAAGTGGCTTTCTCCCTGCGGATATGCTGTTCTCTGGCTTGCAGAGTGAGAGCATAAGCACGTTTACCTTCTTTATCCAGAGTACCACCAACAATCCTTCCTGGCATCATGCGTGCCAGTTCCAGTTTACTGGCAAAAAAGCCCAATAATGGACCTCCCATATACATGCTGTTACCAAGTACCTGACCTTCGCCAACCACGATGTCGGCATTATATTCCGAGGGTGCATTGAGGATGGCAAGTGAGATTGGATTGGTGGCAACGATCAATAGAGCTCCTGGATGCTTGTGGGCAAGGTCTGAAAACCTAAAACCATCTTCCAGATTTCCCCAAAAATTCGGAGTCTGAAGCACAGAGCAGCATACCTGATCATTCATCATTCGCTCATAGGCTTCCAGATCAACCAAGCCGTCTCTGCAGGGGATCATTTCCAGTTCGATTCCGATTCGTTCTGTGTAGGCTTGGATCACCCGCACATATTCGGGATTCAAGCTTTGGGGTAGAAGAGCTGTGCGTTTTTTGGTTTTTCTTACAGCCATCAGGATCGCCTCCGCAATTGCTGAAGCACCATCATACATCGAAGCATTGGCCAATTCCATGCCAGTGAGTTCACAAATCATGGTTTGAAATTCATATATGTACTGCAGGGTCCCCTGGCTTACTTCTGCCTGATAGGGTGTATAAGCAGTGAAAAACTCGGGTCGTGAGACTATTGTATCAACTGCTGCAGGAATAAAGTGATCATATACTCCAGCTCCCAAAAAGGAATTTGCTGTGGATGTGCATAGGTTTTTACATGTCTTTTCCTGTATTTGTCTCGAAATCTCCAGTTCAGAAACAGCCGGTTTGAGATCGAGAGGTTTATTGACTCGTAATCGAGCAGGAATGGCCGATAGTAATTGTTCAAAATTCGCTATCCCAATTTTCGAAAGCATTTGCTTTCGCTGGGACTCTGTAACAGGTATGTAAGGCATTTTATCTCCTTGGCTTTTGCTGATTAGCAATATTTTGACCTTGTACGTTCCATGCTATAAAGATAGCATATCCTGTCAAATGAAAACTACGAGATATCCTCGTATTTAACATCCAACCAAGCTTGTATACCCGGTGAAAGGCCAATATTATTGGGTGATCAATATCTTATGGCATGCTCAAATCAGGGGGGGATAAGGGAGTCCCTGTATTGCTTCAATTTTAAAGGTGTCTAAGTTTCTTCTTGCCAAAGCTCCAATTCAGCAGATATTATCATTATCAAAGCAAATCAATGGCAGGAGGAAAAATAAATGCCAAACTTCTCGGTAAACGAAATCATCGAAATGGCAGTCTCGATAGAAAAGCACGGTTATGCTTTTTATCATGCAGCCCTCAAACAAAAGGATTTGGACGAAGGCTCGCGTGCTTTGCTTACGCTACTTCGGGATCAGGAATTGAACCATGAAAAGACCTTTTTGGCACTGCGGGATGAAGAAGATATCCAACACTTGGGATTGACTCAGGATTGGGAAATGGTATCCAGCTACCTTTCTGCAATTATTGGGGGCAGGCTTTTTGGGGACGAAGATTCCGCAATACGCAAAGCAACAGAAGCGACGGGCATCCACCAGATTATCGATAATGCGATTACATTTGAAAAGGATACACTGCTCTATTTCCATGCCATCAATGATGTCATTACGCAGGAAAAAGCGAACAATGCTCTGCGGAAGATCATTAACGAAGAGGTTTCACACGTCCTGAAGCTGAATGATTTCAAGAAATCTCTATAGCATTTATTATCCGGAGAGAATACCAACCCAGTGACAGGTATCCTTCTTGACCAACTGAAACGCTTTTATGCCTCAATTCTTAGGAAAAGGGGACAGCGTCATCTTATGGGTGGATCAACCCTCCGGGCTTTCAGGTTGTTTGAGCGGGTATCGGGGCTCGAACCCGGTGCCCACAACCTGTTTAATCAAGCTCTGGCCCTTTATAGTCTTTGCCGTTATGAGGATGCACTACAGATCCTTGAGAATATCGATATGCCAGAAAATGCCATGTTGGGTATGATGAAAGGCCAAGTTTACTTGCTAACCTGCCAGTGGGACAAGGCGGAAGCTCAAATGAGAGAGCTCTGCGGGCTGAACCCAAACAGGCAGAGATTTACCCAGCTCTTGAACATTGCCATTGATCCCATCCTCAGAGATAAATACAGGCTTGGCTTGGATTTACAGCTTCGGAGTGCCATGCTCCAGGAAGATGGTAATTATCGCCAAGCCTATGAGTTACTATGCAAGGCATCAGAACTGCGTCCTGATGATGCCTCGATCCAGAACAATCTTGGTGTATTAGCAATGAAACAAAAACTAAGCAGCAAGGCTGTGTTAGGGCATTTCTCGGCTGCTGTTCACTTAGCTCCGGATGACGACCGGTTCAAACGGCACTACCTCAAAGTATGGCGAAAAATCGGAAAAAACACCGTCTCGGAATAAAGTTATTACTTTGGTTGCTGGTTCTGATTCTACTGATCTATAATCCAGTCTCCATCAGGATTATGGTCTATTGCACTGCCTTGTATTACGATCTGGACACTGCCATCTTTTACAGGATGATTCGCACTGAAAGCTCCTTTCGTAGTTTTGCTCACTCAAAACAACGGGCAATTGGGCTGGGACAGATCAAAGAATCCACAGCTATCTATATGAATAAAAAACATAGAAGCGGAGCCTTGTTTTTCCCATTGTACAATTTGCGAATTTCAGCCCACTACATAAAGTATCTGCAAAAGAAATTCAATGGAAACTGGAGCCTGGTTCTGGCAGCCTACAACTGGGGGGAGACCAAAGTATCTGCCAGGATAAGAAATCTTGCTATAGATCCAGAGAAGAACTACCGGGAGCTGTTTCGGGATGTTCCGGAGACTTACAGCTATCTGCAAAAGATTTTGCCACCTCAGCCATGAGAACTGGAGACAAATAAAGATTTAGCTCTCCTGGTTATTTTGTTAAGGTTTTGAAACGAAAAAAGCGCTTGACTAAATCAAGGCTTCCAAAAGACTGCTTACCCATAAAGCAAAGAAATTTTCAGGGAGAAACTTATGCTCCGTAATCAGCACGGATTCTCGGTATATGCTGTGCTCAGCATTGTTCTGTTCGTGGCCTTGGTCATAATTCTGGCTCTACCCTCTTTTTTTAAGCTCGATCCCGTTAAAAACACAGAGGATTGCATTAACAACATGAAGGTTGTTTGGGTAGCTGCCACGGATTATGTGAACGATTTTGGCAAAGACTTTGATGGCGATCTTAACATTTTGATTCGCACTAAAAAACTTAATGACTCCAAGAAGACCTATCTACAAACACTTGCCAAATGCCCGGAAAGCGGTAAAAATGACTATTTGGTCTATGGTAAATATCTTACTGAGAAGATCAGATTCAAGGATGGAGACACCGTTCGGGAAGAGCTAAAGAAAAACGTAGGCGTCATCGTGATCTGCCCAAACCTGGAAAGCTATCCCGACCACATAATTCCCAAAGCCTTCTATGAAAACATGCAGCCCACCCAACTGCAAAACTATATGACCGACGATCTCAGCTACATAGATGAGCAAACCGGTAAAAACGGCAGACGGAAATTAGATGCACTGAGAAGCTATATCCAAATCTGGAAAACTGATGCCGATGCTTTCAACCAAAGGAAGAGTAACCGCTTTTACCTTCTGGCCAAAGTATTCCCCGAAAAACCGGAGCTGAACCTAAACCCGGAATAGGCCTGAGTTACTTGCATCAGCACGTGATGTATAGCTGAATCAATATAATAGACTATTTTCACCCCTCATAACTGAAGGTTGTGAGGGGTTTTGTTTGAACCCAGATAACAGAAACACATTGAGATGAGTAAACGATGAATTACACAGAATTTCTGGCACACATATATCAGAAGTATTCGGGGAATGTTAAGCTCGAGCTTAACCGTATGGAGGGTGTTCTCGAGGATATGGATCAGCCCCAGCAAAAACTGAGAGGTTTACACGTCGCTGGAACCAATGGCAAGGGTAGCACTTGCGCCAGTTTGGAAGCCTTGTTACTCAGCCATGACGTTAGCACTGGTTTGAATACATCGCCACACCTTATGGACTATACCGAGAGATTCCGGGTCAAGGGTAGGGATATTGATTTCGAAACCATCCTTGCCATGTATCACAAATATGAAACCATTTTTGATAAATGGGATGCTTCCTTTTTTGAGATCACGACTGCCATCGCTTTCCAACTTTTTGTGGATGTGGGGCTGGATACAGCCATTATGGAAGTGGGATTGGGGGGAAGGCTGGATGCTACCAATCTCTTTACTCCCGACGTATGTGCCATCACAACGATTGGTCTCGATCATGTAAAGACACTGGGTCCCAGTTTGGATCTCATAGCCAGAGAAAAAGCCGGGATCATCAAGCCAGGGATACCTGTGGTGATTGGAGATATCGAAGCCTTGCCTCTCAAAGTGATTACTGATGTGGCAGAAAGCGAAAACGCTCCATACTATGTATTGGGCAGAGATTTTAGCTTTCAGGCAAGAGATATCAAGCTTAATGGTTTGACATTTGATTATCACTTCGGTGATTATGAATATCGGAATCTTGAAGCCAGATTGATCGGTGCGCATCAGTTGAACAACCTGGCAATAGCTCTGACTGTTTTTCACCTCTATGCCAAGTGCAGAGGTTTTATAATGGACGAAGAACGCATCCGGCAAGGGCTGCTGAACATTCATTGGCAGGGCAGGATGCAGATAGTGTGCCAGGCACCGTTATCGATCGTGGATGGCGCACACAATGTTCAGGGCATAAAAGCACTACGGGAAAATGTCCGTAAGCTCTTCCAAGGCAAGAGAATCCTTTTTGTACTCTCCATCCTGGCGGATAAGGACTACAAAGAAATGATCCGCATTATCTGTGAATTTGCCTCGGTTTTATATATCAGCCAAAATACTTCAGATAGGGCAGCCACGATTGAACAACAGGCGTTAGAAGTACAAAAAAACAAGGTCCCCTTTGTCACTGCCGAAAGTGTTAAGGATGGATACCAGCAAGCCACCCGGGATGCGGGAAGTGAAGATCTAATCCTGGCCGGTGGGTC
This sequence comes from Candidatus Cloacimonadota bacterium, assembly GCA_028683635.1. GTDB lineage: Bacteria > Cloacimonadota > Cloacimonadia > Cloacimonadales > Cloacimonadaceae > JAQUHL01. Next base: position 2,598 of record JAQUHL010000079.1, on the reverse strand, counting down.
GCTCTATACTGTGGCAGAAATATTGAATATCTTTCGCTGCTAATTACTTAGTTTTATTATCTTTCTGATGTATTGCCCTGTATCCTGGGTTGCCTTTAGCAGGTATAAGCCCTGGGGGCAGCTTGCTCCGCGGGAATCTCTGCCATCCCAGGTGAGTTCATAGTTCCCGATACTATTTAATAATTCAAATTCATTCACTTTCTGGCCTCTCACATTGTAAATCGTGATTTTGCCATCAGCACCACTTCTCTTTGTATAGGGAAGAGTTAGCGAACTGGTAAAGGGGTTGGGATAGGGCCTGCCGAGAGTGAGATTAGAGGAGATTGTTGCGTCCTCAATCGTTGTGGGACCCCAGATTCTTTGCACAAACTCCGGATGATCGATATAGGGATTGCGGTTGCTTTGATAAGCTTGGACACTGATGTTCCTGGCACGTTCAATGTTATCGACTGGGTCGAGCACGTGCCAGATGAGCAGGGTGGGGATCATATCAACGTTTTGCTGCGTGAGGGTATTGTTATATCTCGTGTTGAAATAAAGCAGGGCCCGGGCGATATTGCCTTTGGATTGATCTGCAGGTTCAAAGACGGTGTATGAATTCTGATTTGCTCCCCGATAGGAGTGATAGTTATTATAAGAAACATAGCTGGTGGCTGAACTGTGGTTGGGGATGATATCAAAGGGCAGATTACCCCGGGCGCTGTTGACCTGGGCATTGGTGGGGAAGAGGTGGTGCAGATCTGCTTTTTTAACGCTTTCCTCTGAACCGGTAAACCAACTTTGAGCATAGGTATGTTCTGTATTGAGTAAGTTGTAGTTCGGGGTCGTACCCTGGGGTACGCTCCAATCCTGTCCGGTATAGATACATCGAACGACACCATTATTGTTGTCCAGATATCCAAAGAGTTGGATTCTGGCACCCGAGTAGTCCGAATTGGTATTCGTGGATATCAGGTTTCGCAGGGCATAATATAATTCCTGTCCAGTCAAGTTGATGACGTTATCATAATAATCAGCGAATCCTGTGCTGATCCAGAGGATCATGATCAGAAAGCCAAGCAGTGAATTTTTCTTCATTATATTGTCCTTGTTCGGGGAAAAAAAATAGCAAGTGGAAAGCTGTTGATAGCATTGTTCGCAGAGTTCTTGCCTGTTGGAATCCGGGGATACTTCGATGGGATTGAGGATGTGTAGTTCAGCGCTTACTTTTTTGGTAACCAGTTTCATATAATGGGGCATAAAGGTCATATCCCCATACCAACAGACTATATCCCTGTTTTCTATTGTAATGGGTTGATCCTGGATGCGTTTGTATTTGATGCAGATCGGAAGCAGCGGTTTTTGAGCGAGGATGGCTGTTTGAAAAAGCGATTTGCGGAAGTCGTTGAATTTTTCACCATTGGTACTTGTCCCCTCAGGGAAGAGAACCAGTGAGAAGCCTTCCCGAAGGGATTGGGAAAATTTCTTTATTTCGCCTGGCAATGAAACGAAGCGTTTTCTATCCGTAAAGAGGCTACCTCCCAGATGAGTAATTTTTCCCAAAAAGGGATTGGCACCCATTTCCACCGAGGTGATGAAAATCAGATCATGCAGTGATGCGAGGATGATGATATCCAGATATGATACATGATTGGCGATTACCAGATAGTTCTGTTTCTGGAAAAGTTGCAGAGCCTCTGGATTCTTGATCTCAAGATCGATCCGAAAGGCTTTAAGGAGTTTTTTTGCAGTGCGGGAAGTGTTCTTGGCCTGCCTTCTGCGCCTGGAAATCGGATCCTTGGAAAAAACCTGGATCAAATATGCTTTAATGAAGAATTCGAATACCAGGTGCAAATGCCAGATGATGTAATATAGCTTGAGCACTTTTTTACTTTTCCATTTTGCGTGTATATGCTTTTTCGATGTTTTCCACATCCAGCAGGGTCAGAAAGTCTATGCACTTAAAATCCCTGTCCAAGGCAGGCACTCCACACACCTTAGCGCCCACTTTGAGATAAGAATGAAGCAGGGAAGGTATTTTATCCTTGAAATCTGCAAAACTAATCTCACCGTGGATATGAGGATTTTTCCTTACGAATCTATGCATTCCCGGCACTTTGAATTTTCCCTTGGGGCGTACCCGATGCTCATCTGAGATATGTCCATTTTGTTTCAGGTAGTAATATATGGATTTTATCTCGTCCTTATCCATGGTCTTGATGCTGGAACAACCAAACATATACTTGGTTTGGCTGGCTAACATATAGGCATGGATACCTTCCCAGAGCAGGGCAATGGAGAGGCCATTACGATAGTCCTTATGGACGCAGGCTCTTCCCAGCTCGAGTTTGTTTCCAGGGAGTTTATTGATCTGTTTCATGTGAAATTCGGATGCGGTGTACCAATTCTTGGTATGCAGGGAGGACTGGAGACGGTAAGTGCCGATCAAGAGTCCATTGCGAAGATCAATGATCATCAAATGGTCGCACTGGCGATCAAATTTATCTGTATCGATTCCGTTTTTATTGCTACGGTGCAGGAGCTCTTCCAGAAAGACTTCGTGGCGAAGCTTCAGTGCAGCCTGGAGTTCTTCGTTGTTATCGGCTGTTTTGATCAGAA
>JAQUHL010000078.1 GCA_028683635.1 Candidatus Cloacimonadota bacterium | reverse complement strand
CAGGAGATGCTGTGATCACAGTATCAAAACACGATTTCAAACCCCTGCAGCAATCAATCGTGGTGGAAAATGTCGGAACCCTCGTTCCTGGCGCAATCGTTATCGACGATGATAATGGCGGTTCCTCCAGCGGTAATACAAACGGAACCATCAATAACGGTGAAACAATAGAATTACTCTTTGGCCTTCGCAATACTGCTTCAACCTCCATCAACGGGGTAACAGGTTATGTAACCACCCTTTCGCCTTATGTAACTTTCTTGGATTCGCTGGTCACTTATCCTGATATCAGTGCAGGTGAGGTTGGTTACAACGTTTCTCCGGCAGTTATGCAAGTCTCACCCGATACTCCAAATGGCACAACCCTTAGATTGCATTTGTATCTTACGGATGGTGCGAGTGCTACCTATCATGTATCAGAATTTATCTATGTGGAAAGCCCTGAACTGGTGTTTACCACCGCCACAATTGTCGATACGGATAACCAAGCTCTCGATCCTGGAGAAACGATAGATTATTTCGTTACAAGCACCAATCAGGGAACGATGGGAGCATCAGCGCTTCAAGCTCGTTTATATACTTTAAACGATTTGATCTCGGTAACTGATAACTATGGATTGTTTGGAGATATCACTCCTGGTGGACAAGCCACATCAGCAGCCGATAATTTTGTCCTTTACGCCCGTGAGCAGGTATTACCAGGAATGGTTATTCCCCTGCAGCTCAAGATTTTTAATAATGAAGGTTTCGAGCAATATGTAGATTTCAGCATTACCATCGGCGTTGTTACATCAACTGATCCACTTGGACCCTGTGCTTATGGATATGTAATCTACGACGACACAGACACCAGCTATCCTCTTGCCCCTGTCTATGACTGGGTGGAAATTGCTCCTTCTCTGGGAGGACAGGGTACTGCGATCACGATCAGCGACGTCTATAACTCCTCCAACGAAGGTGATCAGGTGGGAGCTACTTCCATTGCCACAGTGAACCTTCCCTTCCCCTTCCAGTTCTATGGTAGAATCTATGAGCAGGTCTCAGTATGTTCCAATGGTTTCCTGGCACTCGGAGTAAGTGAAAACGGCGAATTTCGTAACTACCGTATTCCAGGCGCAATGGGACCCTCCCCAATGATTGCTGCCTTCTGGGATGATATGGCCACGCATACAGCCTCTGGCATATATTACTGGTTCGATCGTAACAATCATGCCTTTGTGGTGCAGTGGCAGAATATGAAGAACGGTTACAATGGAAGCTCGGAAGAGACTTTCCAGATCATTCTTTATGATCAATCTGTTTACTCCACTTCTTTGGGTGACGGCCCCATCAAAATCCAATATAAGGTATTCAACAACGTCAATGCCCAAAGCGGTAACAGACATGGAAACTATTGTACCATAGGTATTGAAGACCACACTGGCACCAGAGGTCTTGAGTATTCTTATAACAACCATTATCCTACTGCTGCAGCACAATTAGGAAACCAAAGGGCAATATACATTACCAATATCCCGGTTTATTATGAAGCTGCTCAGCTGATTATTGGCGATACTTATGTAAATGATGACAATGGTAATGGAGTCGTCGAGCCCGGCGAGGAAATCAATCTCGGGATTCAACTCTCCAACATCGGAAATGTGGTGGCAGATCAGATCAATACTACCTTAAGTACTGATAGTGAGTATGTAAACATCACTGTCAGTGAATCTGCATATTTCCCAGTGGAAGCAGAAACTTCAGGCGTGAACCGCATTCCTTTTACCTTCGTGGTTTCACCAAATTGTCCCAATGGCACCCTGATTAATTTCAGCCTCAATATCACAGCCGGTGAATATGAATGGACCCGTACCTTCGCTATACGCGTGGATGCTTCTGTGCTCAGTTATCATTCCTTCCTCGTCAATGACTATGACAGTAACTTCAATGGAATCATCGATCCCAACGAAACAGTGAAGTTGGTCATCAACATCAGCAACAATTCAGATGTCGAAGCCCGGGAAGTTGTGGGAACCCTGCTAACGGAGAACCCCTTCATCATCGTCGCTGAACCGGTTAAAACTATTCCCATCATTCCCTCCAATACTACTACCCAATTGGTTTATGGCGTTACCTTCGATGCTGGCCTAACTGCCGGAACACTAGTGAACTTCTCTTTTAGTGCTTCCTGCATCAACGGACTGCCCTTCAGCAAAGACATCTTTGTTCCCTTCAACCAAGCTGATATTCAGAACGATTTTGAACTGGATAACGGTAATTTGATGTCTGAAACAGGTTGGGCTTGGGGAACACCAAATCAGGTAACTCCTCCTTCCGGAAACAAACTATGGGCTACAGGTTTGAGTGGCCAGTATCCCCATTTTGTGCTATACCAACTCTACACACCTGTCTATAGTATCGTGGGTCCCAGTCAGCTTACCTTCCAGCACCGTTACGGAACCGAACAGAGTTATGATGGAGGAAATGTAAGCATCTCAACCGATGGGGGAGAGAACTTCACAATTCTCAATCCTGTAGGTGGATATCCCAACACCTCGATTTCAGGCCTCTTTGGTGAGCCTGGATACTCTGGAAACAGCTCGAACTTCGTGACAGCAACGTTCGACCTGAGTGCTTATCAGGGTCAGGATGTTATCATTCGTTTCCGTTTCGGTTCAAATGATGACATTGGTAACATTGGCTGGTTTATTGATGATTTCGATGTAACTGGAGTATCAAAGAAAGTTGGCTTTGTACATGGGACTGTGCTCCCAACCTCTGGTATGGATCCTTCCTTGGCAATGGTAAAATCCTCCATTGGTTTAGCTACCAGTCCTGCTTCTGATGGTTTATACAGATTGTATCTACCCAATGGGCACTATACTGCTACTGCCAGCCTGAAGCACCATACTTCATCCACGAATAATCAGGTGAACATTACTCAGGATAATCCCCTTAGGGTAGCGGATTTTACTCTTATTGATCTGCCCAAACCCCTAAGTGTGGGCTACACTGTAAACAACGATACCGGTGTACTCAACATAATGTGGACGGAACCCTACGAACCTGTTTTGCCCGTTTTGGGATATAAGGTGTATCGCAAGTTCAATGCCGGAAACTTTGTAATGGTTCAGGAAACAACTTCCACAACCTATAGTGAAGTACTCGAGCTTGAAGGTCGCTACATATTCTACGTTGTGGCAAAATACATCAATACCGACGGAATGCCCAGTGACATTATGTCCTTCCCCTTCCCTTATGTTCCTGGTGAAGATGACGTTGTCCCCGGCCTTGTTACCAGGCTTGGAAACAATTATCCCAATCCCTTCAATCCCACCACAAACATAGCCTTCGATCTCGCTCAATCGGGCGATGTTCATATCCGGATCTACAACCTCAAAGGTCAGTTGGTGAAAGATCTGGTGAAAGGACATCAAAAGGCTGGTCGGCATAATATCATTTGGAATGGCAAAGACAACTCAAATAGAAACGTCTCCTCCGGAGTATATTTCTACCGGATGGAGACGAATAGTTACACTAAAACAATGAAGATGTTACTTATGAAGTAACCTATTTGTAGAAGCAGAGATAAGCACTCTGCACCGGAACGATAAGTTTAAACTTTTCGTTCGCTGGAACGATGAAGGTTTCGCCTTTGGAATAATCCTTGAAGGGTTGTCCCGGAAGCTGGACTTTCATCGTTCCGCTTATTACAGTCATATATTCTACCGTCGAAGTGCCAAACTCATAATCACCAATTTCCATTACCCCCACTGTGGCTTTGCCTTCATTATTTTCAAAGGAAATCGAGGCCACCTTTCCTTCAAAGTACTGGTTTAGCTTAAGCATTTCTAACTCCTTTTGTTTGATTTTATTACAATTCTGTTCACAGAAATATGAGACTGGGATGTCTGTCCAGAAGAAAAATAATCCCAAAAAGCTTGACATCTCAGCCCAAGGAAAAAACGATGTAACCAATACAAAATTAAGGAGACGATATGAAAAAGCTACTCTTAGCAATCACTGTTATCGCGTTGCTCTTTGCTCTTTTCGGTTGTGCAAAAGGTCCGGAAAGTGTGGTGAAAAAATTCCTTGCAGCTTGGGAAAATGGTAATACAGACGCTATGACAAAGCTATCCACCCCTGAAAGCAAGTCCATCATCGGAATGGCTTCCATGGTCAAAATCAAGGATGTCAAAATAGGTGAATCCAAGATCGAAGAAGACAAAGCCAATGTCAAATTCAGCTATACGACCGAAGAAGGAAAAACCGAAGAAGGTGATGTCAATTTAGTAAAAAAAGATGGGAAATGGTTGGTTGACCTTAAGGTAAAATAGTGTCTTTCAGGCAGGTAATTAGTTTTACCATAGTATTATTCATAATTATCGGCAGCTCAGCAGGTTCATCCTCAGAAGCTGCCACTTTTTTGGTATCAGAAGGAATTGCACATTTCCCTCCCATATCCATAAGCCTTCAAACAGGGGATGTGATCTTGCGTAGGGGAGAGAGTCTGGTGTCAGAATTGATTGCCCGCAGTTTTGATAAGTCTGAGGGAATGTCGCACTGTGGATTTATTATCATGATGTCTGATGGTTATTATGTGGTGCATACAATTTCGAAAGTTCTATCAGGGATAGACGGAATTAGAATAACCCCTCTAAAGGATTTTATCCAGGGAGCTAAGGGCAGAAAATACTGCATTATCCGTTATCATAAACCCATTGATGGCAATGCACTCAAGACAAAGAATATAAAATACCTGAAACAGAGGGTGCCCTTTGATGATGATTTTGATCTTGACGATGCCCGGAAGATGTATTGCACCGAACTGATCCGGCAGGTGTATCTTGATCTGGGGGAACCGGATTTCTTTCACTACCGGAAAGTGCTGGGCAAACCAGTAATAGATTTTTCCACCTTTTTTGATACTCGCCTTTTTGGTTTAATATATAAAAACTACTAAAAAAAGGGTGGGGTTAACCCACCCTTTATAGCATTTCAGTTGATAAGTTTAGAATTTGTATCCAATACCAATGTTTCCGGACATCGATACTGAGTTATATTTTCCCAACAAGTTATTTGCACTGGCTGTTTTTACTTCACGTTCCGGGAAATAAATATACTGAACATTGGCATCAACGACGTAGTTTCCAAAGTCCCTGCCCCAGCCCAGGTTTGTGCTATATTTGGTACTGATATCTGACAGGGTAGGGGTTTGGGTTTCTTCCGGAATCGGGGATTGATCCATGAAAAAACCAGCCCTGAGCATATTTCCATTGTAGTTATACTCGGTTCCGAGACTGATTCTGGAAGTGTTTTCCCAATCGAAGGCCAATTCACTTTTGTCACCAGCGATCAGAGGATGCGGATCCTTGAATTCAACCACAACCTTGTCCAGGCGATCCCACATCGTGTAAGCATAATCCAGGCTAAGTGTCCAGTTTGGTTTAACCTTGTAAGCAAGACCAATTCCCACTTCTCCCGGCAGTTTCAGGTCTGCGTCGATATCACATTTTTTACCGAGTTTGGCAGCGGGGTTATTTTCTCCCAAATCTGGTTTCCAGAAATAGACCTCTGCATCCCCACTCATTTGCATCTGGCTGGGGATTTTTCCTGAAAGTCCGATCGATAGGTCGGGGCTTGCTTTGTACATGATTCCCATGTTTGCGCCAATACCAAAACCAGATCCGGATAGTTCAGTCGAGATCGGACCAATGTATGGGCTGGGAAGATTAAATGCAGTACTATAACTAAACTTACTGATATCGATGGTTCCATACATCGCGCTGATACCGATACCGGCTGAGAGGTTGGGCATGATCTGATACGCTACAGTGGGGTGAATATCGAAAATGGCGATGCTGCTCAGCATCTCCTCTTCGGGGAAACCAGGTTCGTAGGTATAGGCAGCAGGTAAATCGTAGGCATCCCATGTGGTTCCCAGACCGTAAGGGACAAAAACGCCTATACCATATTTAAAGCGGGACTCTTTTGCTTTAACAAATAAAACATTGGGAAAGGCACGTAAGCTTTTTTCGGCCTCATTTTCACCGCTTTTAAACCCAGGAATTGAAGCAACCGGTGTACCTGATGGATCCCACTTGGCTATGGGAAGGATAAAAGTTCCTCCCAGCGCTATCGAGGTTTCATTCATGAATCCCAATCCTGCCGGATTCCAATACATGGCAGATGCATCATCAGAAAGACCCCGGAAGGCACCACCCATTGCAGTGGCACGTGAACCTACTCCCGTAAGCGCAAAGCCACCTGCAAAAAGGTTGCCTGCAAAGATTGCCAGAGCGATTACCATCGCTACAGTTACAATTTTTCTCATGTTCACACTCCTAAGTGTACATATATTTAAACATGAAAACGAGGATTTCCAAGGGGTTTGTTATAGTCAAGAGAAAAATCTGCAAAGCAATATATTCAATGGATGTAGGAAGACGTCGGATCATATCTTGACAGTGTGCATGAAACAATCCATTCAAGAATGTCGGTTATGAATATCGCTTCATCAAAAGATATGCTATGTTCCATCTCTGCATGATAATTCACTATGCTCACGCTGAGTCCACACTTAGCTAAGCTTGCCGATTTTGGTTGACAATTAGTGCTCCCTATTTAGACTTGAAAACTAAACAAATCAGATAAGAAAAGGAGGATGCGATGGCATATCGGGTACTTGCCATAAATCCTGGTTCGACTTCTACAAAGATAGCTGTATATGAAGACGTGATGCCACTATTTGAGACTACTCTTCGTCATGATCCCAAAGAATTGGATGTTTTTGGAGGAATCATCGAGCAATATGAGTTTAGGAAAAAACTGGTGCTCGATGCCATGATGGAGAACAACATCGAACCCCAAAGCCTTGATGCGGTCGTGGGTCGGGGAGGCTTAGTACGCTCCGTGAGTGGAGGCACTTGGAAAATCTGTAATTCCATGCTCAGAGACCTCAAAGATCCTTCGCTCTGGGGCAGGATCCATGCTTCCAATCTCGGGGCTTTCATCGCCCAATCCATTGGCGAAGAATTCAATCTTCCTTCCTATATTGTAGATCCTGTGGTAGTGGACGAGTTTGAGGATATTGCCAGGATCTCTGGTATTCCCCAAATCGAGCGCAAATCGCTGTTCCATGCTCTGAATATTCGCTACATATCCAGGCTTCTGGCCAACCAGCTTAAAAAGGACTTTTCCAGCTTCAATTGCATGGGTGTTCACATGGGTGGAGGCATCTCTGTCGGTGCCATCAAAGGCGGAAAGGTTGGCGATGTGAACAATGCCCTTCTAGGGATGGGACCTTTCTCTCCCCAAAGAGCAGGAGCTTTACCCATTGGTGACCTGCTGGATATGGCTTTTTCCGGAAAATACACTCACAAAGAGCTTATAACCATGCTATCCAAACAGGGTGGATTACTCGCTTATCTTGGAACGGATAGTGGAATTGAGATCAATAAGCGCATCCAGGCTGGCGATGAATTTGCAGGCAAGATTCAGGATGCCATGTGCTACCAGGTTGCCAAGGAAATTGGTGCCTGTGCCACAGTACTGGGTGGTAAAGTTGATGCAATATTCCTTAGCGGAGGTTTAGTTTACAACGATTGTATAGTCCAGGCAATCAAATCCCGCACATCCTTTATAGCTCCTCTTCATACCTTCCCTGGAGAGAAAGAAATGGAAGCGCTATGTCAGGGTGGGATACGGGTGCTCTCTGGTGCTGAAGAAGCCAAGGAATACCCTTATTAAGATGAGTTATTATTCCCAGCGGATGATTGTGGATAACTTGTGGATAAAATCTGGCTTACCTGTGGATAAGTCCTCAAAACATTGATAACATATCAAGATAGAGATGCAGCCTTATTAACATCGATTGTGGATAACTTTGTGGATAAGGCTGCATCATACTGATAAATAATGCATTATAGGCTTACC
>JAQUHL010000077.1 GCA_028683635.1 Candidatus Cloacimonadota bacterium | reverse complement strand
TATCTCTTCCTCACCCTGATCTTTATGATCTTCATCATCACGGGTGGTGTCAAATTTGAAAAGCGGATGAAGAAAGCCCTCGGAGAATCCGGAAAGATAAAAGCCTTCGCCACTCTGCTCAATATCCAGATCCAGATTCAGAGATATTTCGTGAATAAAAGCATCATCAGCGCCGGAACCTCACTTTGTGGAATGCTGATTCTGGCAATTTTGCAGGTGGATTTCATCATCATCAGCGGAACTTTGCTTTTTGCCTTGAACTTTATCCCGAATATCGGTTCTGTGATAGCGTCGCTATTTCCCATCCTGATCTGCCTGATAGATTTTGGCTTTGGTTGGAGGGTGATCTTGGTTGCCATTCTGATGATCCTAAATCAGGTGCTTTTTGCCAATATCATTGAACCCAAGTTCATGGGTGAACGGCTGAATCTCTCTCCTCTGGTGATCCTGATAGCCCTGGTGTTTTGGGGATGGGTCTGGGGAATAATCGGAATGATGATTGCCGTTCCTCTCACTTCTGCAATCAATATAGTACTCAAACAAGTGGATAAGGATAATATCGTATCTGCAATAATCAGTGATGAATAGAAGCCTGGGCACAGGCTCTGAAGATAAAGCCCTGATATCCTGAGATCTGGCCTTCTTCGTTGAGCATCACCGAGAACCGAAATTCGGAGGATACATAATGCCCGGCTTTATGGAGCAGGTTAATCAGCATCGTCTGCGGTTTCATCAGCTCATCATAGTGCTCACAGGCATGAAACCCCATTAGTTTATCCTTCATCGATCTGGCGGTTTCGAGGGATTCACGGCTGAAGTATTCCCAGGGAGTAAGCCGGGAAAACTCATCCACGTCATAGCCCAGATAGTCGCGTATGGATTGGCTTACAAAACTTATCCGAAACTGAGTATCCACCATCCAGAATACAGCTTCTACCTTACTGCTTACGTCCTGATATATCCCCATCAACTCTTCCAGTTTTTTATGAGTTGACTTGACTTCAGTGATGTCCACTGTAACGAACTGCACGCCAAGATTGCCCTGATTGTCCATAATGGGGGTCTTTTTGGTCAGGAGATGGTGATGGACTCCCTTTGTATCTGTATATAACTCCTCGTTTTCGATAACTCTGTTTTCTTGGATGACCATTCTATCTATAGCCTGGAACTGATGTGCTTGATCCATTGGGCAGAAATCAGCATCGGTTAGGCCAAGCAGTTCATCATGGGTTTTGCCCACAAACTCGCAAAAGGCTTTGTTTACATAGCGATACCGGAGGCTGGAATCCTTGATGGCTGCCATGGTGGGGAGTAAATCCAAAAGCGATTTCAGGTATTGGTTTTCCTTTAGGAAGTATACTTCCTTGTTTATTGCCTTCAAAATAGCCTGGGAGAACGCTTTGGTAAGCTGGGGATTGGATGCTTGGGTGGTATCGATTTCTGGCTCGCTAAGCATCGCCCTGCTCAGTTCTACGATAAAATCTGTTTTATTATGCTTATGTACATAAACCCAAAAGGGATAGTCACCGATCGTTTCAGTGAGGGTTCTCGTGTCGCCAATCTCGAGTTCAGACCACTTAAGATATTCATATATCCAGGGTAAAAGGGTGGAAATATGGTGTTCCATGCAGGGTGTTAGACCCAGATTCAGAGTGGTTAGCGCAGCCCGGTTGGCATACAGAAGAGTGAGATCTTTGATCTGCCCATCATAGTGTAAAACCAGAACCGGTGTGTTTATGCCTTCGAGTACTTCCTGATAGAATTCTGCCATCGCCATATCCTTACATTAAAAATGTCTGAGTCCCTTTTTCCATACATGGGGTATTTTGTCAATCACTTTTTCTTACATTCATTTTTGCGCAGTATTCCTGGATCGGGCAAATCCTGCATTTGGGATTTCTGGGAGTGCACAGGTTTTGTCCAAAAGCCACAAGGTAGGAATTGATCACCAGCCAATACTTCTGTGGAAGAATCTTCCTGAGGGACATTTCCGTCTCGAAGGGACTTTTGGTCTGTACATAAGCCCAGCGGTTTGTGATTCTGTGGACGTGGATATCCACACAAATCGCAGGTAATGAAAAGGCCACGGCTCGCACCAGATTGGCAGTTTTTCTTCCTACGCCGGGTAGCTGGACAAGCTCATCGATCTCGGAAGGAATCCTGCCGCCAAATTTCTCTTTCAGCACCCGGGGTAGTTCTTTCAGGTGTTTGGCTTTGGTATTGTGAAAGCCAGTCTGGAAGATGATCCGATCCAGTTCCTCGAGGCTGATCTTTTCCAGATCTACGGGTGTGTTTACTTTTTGGAAGAGTATGTTTACTACTTTGGCAGTGGTTTCGTCCTTGGTGCGGGCGGAAAGGATGGTTGCCACAAGGACTTTGAAGGGATCCCTGGTTTTGGCCTGGATGAGATCGACTATGGGAGTTTTCACCGAGTAAAAATGCTCCTCCAAGGCTGCGATCACAGCATCGATATCAAATTTCCTGATTTTCATAGTACCTCTGATACAGTATAATTTTTTTGTTGCCTAAAAACAAGGGCTGTGAATAATGCACACATACAAGGAGAAAGGATGTGCGGACGCTTTGCCCAGGTGATTGTTCACGAGCAGTTGAAGAAACTGATCGATGAACTGGAAATCAAAAACCACGATCAGCAGATGGAAGTAAACTTCAATCTGGCTCCCACCCAAGCTCTGGGAGCTGTGATAAGCAAGCATCAGCAGCACCTTCTCACCTTTTTCCGCTGGGGCTTGATTCCCTCCTGGTCAAAAGAAATCCCTTCCTTTGCCCTGATCAATGTGCGTAGCGATACCATCCTCCAAAAACCCAGCTTCAAAAACGGTCTTCAATACCGGCGTTGCCTGATCCCCGCCACTGGCTTCTTTGAGTGGAAAAAACCAGAGAAACAGCCCTATTTTATCCACTCTACAAGTGCAGAGTTCTTCTATTTTGCAGGAATATATGATCATTATACCGCAGGAGACGGATCTGAAATACCCAGTTGTGCCATCATCACTACCGAAGCAAACGGGATCATGAAACCAATCCACGAGCGAATGCCCGTGATCCTATCCCCTCAGGAAATCCCCACCTGGCTGGATAGTGGGTTCAGGGATCCTGCTTCCCTGCAAGCCTTGCTTTCTCCCTGTCCTGATAACGCCATCGAGGCCTATCCGGTTTCAAACATCGTAAACAGTGTTCGAAACAACTCCCGGGAATGCCTGCAAAGGCTCTCCTGAGGATAGATTAATTATACAGAATTCACATTGCTATGGCATAATCCTGGCGGTGTATGGGGCAGCGCTCCATACCGTAAGAGGCTTGAGCCTGGATTATGTCATTTCAATGTAAACAGAGTGTTAGATAAAAGAAATAGAGGTGAATATGAACGATCTGAACAACATCCTTACCCGACAGGCCGAAGCCAGGGGCTTGTGGCTGGCCGCCATCAAAGAGATCCAAGCCCTGCAAATAGATACAAGTCTTTTTATGGGTAAGTTCTTTTGCCTGTCCCGCCGGGTTCTGACCCAAGCTGCTGATCTGGAAGGCATCCTGGAAAAGGGAGTAAAATCCAACCCCCTGGAAATCCTGCAGGCGGAGCAAAAAGCTTTTTATGCCGAGGTTTTGCCTACCCGTGAGGGGCAGCAGAGTGGTTATGATTTCAGCTTTGCCAATCCTGATTTTGCCTGCGAGAAACTGGGCAGGGATTTTGGGCAGTTGCTATCAGTTGTATATTTAAGTTTCCGGTCCTGTCATAACCTGGCTTTCACCGGCCAGTATGCCAGCATGCTCAAAGCTGTGGAAATATACAAAGCCCTGTATCAGCTCTTTCTGGATAGCAACCGGGATTATGCTACCTGGAAAAAGATCTATGTGGATATCCAGATCAGGGATTTGGAGGATGCCACCTATACCAGGTCCTACATGAACAATCATCCGGATTTCACTTTTTATCGGGATATCGTCATGAATGGCGATTTTTCCGATCTTCGCTATTTATACGAGTTTGGCATCTATCTTGCCGATCGGGACATCCAGATGGCAGAGTTCAGCGCCAGCTATCCCGAGCAAGAGCTGCGTTCCATAAGCAAATACATCGTGCAGGCGCATCTTGACGGCTTTGAAAGAGGTGGAAAGGATTATAAGATAAAGAAATATGCCTCACTTATGTTCCCGCTGGGTATGGAAAGGCTTGCCAAAATGATCGCCGAGGATCTGGAGAAAATCGGGCTTACTGCCATGTTCAAATGCCCCATGAGCATGGGTGTCAACCGCCAGTATAACTATGACGTTCGCTTTGCCAATGCTCTTTACCTCGATCAGGAAGTGGCAGATCGGTCTTATAAAGCCAGCGTAATCTTCTATGATTACTACGCAGAGCTGATTCGTTCCAATGGCGGACCAGTCTATGTGGAAGTATTTGGTGAGGAACCTTTTGAGCCCAAACCCAAGGAGACCGCCCTGAAATTGAGCGACGAACAGCGCAGCATCCAAATGCAGCTGCAGGGAAGAATCTCCCAATACTACAATGCCAAATTTCCCAGAAGCGAAAGCAGTTTCTGCATCATCGCCTTCCCCTCCCCTGAGATTGGCAAAGATTTTCAAGCCATTTTCAGGGACACCATCGAAATCAACCGCCTGGACAGCAACCATTATGCCCGGATCCAGCAACACATCATCGAAGTTCTCGATCAGGCGGAATATGTCCATGTGCTTGGCGTTGCCGGGAATGAAACCGATATCAGGGTTGCCATGCACAAGCTGAATGATCCCACCCAGGAAACCAATTTTGAAAACTGTGTGGCAGATGTGAACATACCCGTGGGGGAAGTCTTCACCTCTCCAATGCTTACCGGTACCAATGGCACCCTGCATGTGGAAGATATCTATTTGAACAACCTTCGCTTTCTGAACCTGAAGATCCACTTTGAAGATGGCTTTGTGAAGGATTACTCCTGCTCCAATTTCGAAGATGAGGCACAAAACAAGCTCTTTGTGGAAGAAAATCTACTCCATCCCCACAAGACCCTGCCCATCGGAGAATTTGCCATCGGCACCAATACCATGGCCTACAAAATGGCCAGGAAATATGATATCATGCATCTCTTGCCCATCCTCATCATCGAAAAGATGGGTCCCCATTTTGCCATCGGAGATACCTGCTATTCACACGAAGAGGACTTCCCGCATCACAACATTGAAAGCAAAAAGCTGATCATTGCTGTGGACAACGAGAAGAGTGCAAAACGCAACGAAGATCCCATGCAAGCATATACCCAGAAACACACCGATATCACCCTTCCCTATGAGATGCTGGCTGAGATCTCCGCCGTCAAACAGGATGGTACCCGCCTTCCCATTATCAAGGAAGGACGCTTTGTGGTTCCCGGCACCGAAGAACTGAACCTCCCTCTGCTGGAGATATGAACTCATAAGCACAGATGAAAAAAGCGGACTACAGCGGATACCCAAACCGGATCTGCCTCGAGCTTGAGCTCTTGCCAGAACCTCAATATCCCGGCTCAGCCTATATGATCTTTGACTTTGATGTGGAAGCGATCTTTGGCACCAAAGGCAAAGTGCCTGTGCTTATGACCATCGATGGCAAGACCTTTCGCCGTAATTTATCCAAATATGCCGGTGAATATATGATGGTCTTCAACAAAGAACTGCGTGATGCCACGGGCTACAAAGCCAAAGACAGAATCCGCATCCTGCTGGAGCGGGATTACGAAGAACGAAAAATCGACCTTCCCGAAGATATCCGAAATCAGCTTCACCAGGCTGGTCTCTTACCCGCCTGGGAAAAACAAAGCTACTCCCACCAGAAAGAACACCTGGCCTGGATCCTGGAAGCAAAAAAAGAAGAAACCAGGCAGAGAAGGATGGAAAAGATAATCTCGCATCTCAGGGGAACTGGATAGAGAGAACTGAATTTGAAATGACATTATTGGGCGGGGCAGGGGGCAGCGCTTTATACCGCTAAGGGGCGGTGAGCGGCAATGGATTATGTCATTTCAATGGGAACAAAGGATTAGACACGAGTTTGGAGACTAAATGGAAAGAATAAAACTGGAACTGATCAGAAGATTGGATGCCGAAAAGAAACCGGAACAGGCAAAGATCCTGAGTGGATTCTTCAAGACCGGTAAGGGTGAATATGGAGAGGGGGATAGCTTTTGGGGAATCAAGGTCCCGGTACAGCGGGCCATCGCCAAACACTATTACAAACTGCTGCCCATCCGTGCCTTTGGAGATCTGCTCTCCCACGGAGTTCACGAAGTACGGCTCACCGCTCTGATGATGATGGTTTACCGCTATGAAAAAAGTAATGACGATACCGAAAAGCAAGCCCTGGTTAAGGTTTACCTGGAAAACAAAAGCAGAATCAACAACTGGGATCTGGTGGATGTAAGCGCTCCCAATATCGTGGGCGCCTGGTACTATCAGAAAGACCACAGCGATCTGATCAAGCTCGCCGAAAGCGGCCACCTCTGGTCGCAACGCATCGCCATGCTTGCCACCTTCTATTTCATCAAAAGGGACGATTTTGATACCGCCTTCAGGATTGCAGAAATCCTCCTGGATCACAAACACGATCTCATCCACAAAGCAGTCGGCTGGATGCTTCGGGAAATCGGAAACCGGAACTATGCCGCTGAATATGACTTCTTAAAAAAACACTACCAAACAATGCCCCGTACCATGCTTCGCTATGCCATCGAAAAGTTCAAAGAACCAGTCCGGCAGGATTTCTTAAAGGGAAATATCTGAGGGGGACTCGGGTTTATTAACCACAATGTAAACGAAAGGCACGAAACATAGTCATCCCCGGTTGCGACCGGTGTCAAACCCACTTGCACTGACCCGTCCTGGATACCCGACCATTCACAATCACTGTGGCCAAAGGAGTTTGCCTCCCCTGCCCTTGCCTGGCAGCGTTAATCACTTCTTAATCTACCCTTAATCAAGCGTTAATTATTAACGCTTGATTAAGGGTAGATTAAGAAGTGATTAACGCCTTCAAGTAGGGAAAGTGTAATGAAAACACAATTGAATAATGAGTTGTAGGGCGAAGACCTATTCCTTATATTTGGAAGTCTGTATTTCGATAAATCGGGATGTGCAACGGTCTTCCAAACTATATCCATGATTATCAATGGTTTATACGGCAGGATCTAATCTGGGAGCGGGTCTGGCCGGATTCTTGTGCATTACCTTTTGTCTTAGAACAGGTTATGCTTTGGTTTGATAAAGTTTCTTGACAAATATCCATAGTTGGAATAGAAAGTAAAAAAGCCCTGCGAGGTTAACAGATGCCAGCTTTGGAGATAATAGTCCATGGACGGGTTCAGGGAGTCGGGTTTCGCTATTTTGCCAGGCAGACTGCCGAGAGCTGTGGAATCCGTGGCTATGTCCGTAACCAGAGAGATGGTTCTGTAAAAATTGTTGCCACAGGAGGTGAACAAGAATTGAATACCTATTGTGACCTGATCAGACGGGGAAATTACTATGTGATTGTAAAAGACATGCAGATAGATAATATCGTTCTTGGCGAGGATTATGAGGATTTCAGCATCCGCTTTTAGGGTAACTGTGCTCATTTGGCTGGTGCTGGTGATCCCGATCCTCTTAAGAGGTGTAAGTTATCAGACTCATACGGTCAAAGCAGGAGATACCCTCTACGGCTTGAGCAGAAGCAACGGGGTGAGCATCGATAAGCTCAAAGAGCTCAACGGGCTCAGTTCAGACCGGCTTTCCATCGGTCAGGTGCTAAAAATCAAGGCACTTCCCGATCCTGCTCCGGCAACCCACCCCAAACCTGCTCCCAAACCTGCACCTGTAACTCCCGTTCCAGACAAGGATGTCAGTACCCCAGGCTCTCCAACAACTAACCAGGATCCAACTGCGAAAGATGAACTGCCGGATGAATATTTCTACACAGTCCAGCGCAAGGACAATCTGTATCGGATCTCTCT
>JAQUHL010000076.1 GCA_028683635.1 Candidatus Cloacimonadota bacterium | reverse complement strand
GTTCAGAGCGGCATCTGAAGATGGCCTGTCGCTCGAGCGTTGGGAACCCACCATCACCACTGGGACGGGAAGATCCTGCAGCATATAGGATAGGGCTGCAGCAGTGTGGTGCATGGTATCTGTGCCGTGTCCGATGATGATGCCATCGATTCCTTTGTTGATCTCTTTGCCTATTGAGATGGCAAGTTTCTTATACTGCTCGGGTCCCATGTTTTCGGAAAACACGGCAAACAGCTTTTCAGTATCCAGATTGCAGATCTCCGCCAGTTCTGGCACGGCTCCATAAAGCTCGCCGGGGGAGAAGGCAGGAATAACTGCCCCGGTTCTATAATCCAGCCGGGACGCAATTGTCCCCCCGGTTCCCAAAAGCTTCACCTTGGGAAGTCCGGGAGTCTTCGGAAATTCTCTTTCGGGGATTTTGTAATGAGCTTCCTTATATCCTGTTTCCTTCATGGAAAGGATCGTATCCACATCAATTCCAACATTGTAGCCGGTAATCAGTTTGATCACGATGTGCTTGTCATCATCGTTCACACTTCTGGGCAGAATGATTCCGGAGAAGGTTCCCCGGGTGGTATCCACAGTGGTTTCGCCCCAAACTCTGGCCTGGAAGTGTTTTAGAACTTCGAGGGCACGACCTTTGTAGCCTTTGAAGAGATCAAGCATCTTTGCCCTCCACTACGTTATCTACCATCTGGCTGAGTTCGGAGAGCGGAATGTTTCCAAGTGCAACCGGTTGCAGCCTGCCCATGATCCAGGTTCTAAGTGCATTATCGCGTTTGCTGCCAGACGTGCGCACCTTTGTCCACATCGCCACCAACAGGGGTATTTGTTCGTTGATTTCCATTCTGCAGGCGTTCTTGCCTCCCAGAGAGCCAAAATCTTTGTATCCCAAAACTTCCAGAACGGAAGAAAACTGCATATTAGGGTGCTTATAAAGGACCTTCAGCATTGGAGCTAACAGATCTGGCTCAAGCTGACGCTTAAGGATAAAATGGATCAAGTCACTAATCCGCTGATGATCAAAGGGTAGGGGATCCGTACCCTGCAGGCTTTTGAGTAGATGCGCATAGAGCAGGGCAAGTCTCTTCACCGGAATTGTGTTTTGGGTCGCAAATTGTTCCAGGATCGGCATCAGGTTGTTGCGCAAAAGATAAGTATCTGCATCGGCAGGTACGTCCCACTGACGGAGCTGGGTAAGCCTGTGAGAAAGATCCAGCGGCATATCGAGGCGGGCAGCTTCGATCTCTTCTTCCAGCACCGGAATGGGAGCAGAATCCGTATCCGGATACATTCTGTCTGCTCCAGGCAATACTCTTTCAAAAAGAGTAATCCCCTGGGGGAGGGATTTCCGGGTCTCGTTCGGGACTCCGGAAAAAGCGAGTTTACAGCGTTCCGAAATAGTTTCCAGGGCAGTTTTGATATCTTCATCCGGTGCCCAGAAAAGGATCTGCGCATCGCCTTCATCAGCCTTAATGGTCTTTTTCAGGCTCTCCCAGGTGCTATTATCCAATCTTTCTTCCAGTTCCTCGGAATGGTACATGTTTGGCTTTTCGAGACAGGCGATGACCTTCAGCCGATCCGAAATCTCATCCGCAAAACAGCGTCCGGGTTGATTAAAGTGGCACAAGATACCCCCGAAAGCGGGCAGGTTTACCAGGATCAGTTTCCAGGAGTGGCCAAAATGCTCCTTTATCTTATCATGATGGCTCCAGGTCAGCGGATCCAGAGAAAGATGCGAGATTTCCCAGGTGGCTTGATTTTGAATTCGTTTCTGCAGGATGTCCCTGATCATCAGCAGGGATTTCTGGCGAAACGCTTCATTGTGGGTAAGCTTGGGAATCCAGGATATATGTGCCACACCCTTGATCTCGACCCTGGTACCACCGGCAATCGAAACATTCACATCCTCACGTGCTGCCCCGATTCCAATCCTGACCTTGTCACTGCTTCTGGCAATGAAACGTATGGCCTGGGCAGCTTGCTTGGCTTCCCAGGGAGTCAGCATATCCGGGTAAGTGACGGTTTCTATCAGAGGCATACCCAGCCGGTCTGCAAAATAGATTCTGGTATGCCGATAGTCACTCACTTCCCGGCAGCTATCTTCCTCGATGCTGAATTGGATCACCCGGATTTCTTTGCCGGGGATCGGGAAGCTACCTTCGATGCCAATAATGGCAGTTCTCTGGAATCCAGTGGGGATACTGCCATCCAGATATTGTTTCCGGGTGATGTGCAGTTCGCCCACGATCTTCATTCTGAGCAAAAGAGCTATCTGCAATGCCCGGGATAGAGCTTGATTATTCAGTGGGAAAGGCGGCGTATCATCCACTTCATAGGTGCAAGCGCTATCATTTTTGATCCTGTAGATGATCTTTTTGCGTGTTTTGAATTCCATCAAAGCAGTTCCGTCATATTCCCCGAGTTCAGAGAGAGTGGGTCTCATGTGCCGCACGATTTCTGCGTCAAAATCGTTAAAATCGTGATACTTTCCAGCTTCGCAACGACAAAACAGTTTCCGATCAGTTTTCAATTGCTGGTGTACTTCCAGCCCACACCTGAATCCCAGTGTCTTCCAAACTTCAGGATCTGCCTTGGCAAGCTCGACCCAGCCTGCCTGTTCCCTGCTTTTCAGCCAGAGCTGTTGAAAAGGATTGTCCATCAATTTATCCTTACATGATTATCTTTGAAACCCCTTCACTTTCTATGCCTCTTTGTGTCCAGCAGTTTTTCCCATTTTCAGGGCAGGAGCATCATTTTCCAGTGGCTTGCAAATGAGCAAGAACCTTTTCCCTGATCTGATCTTTGCTCAGGGGAGGACCCCACGTAAGAGGTTGATCATCAAGGAAGATTATGTCGCTATGTCCCCACTCTGCAAAGATCTTGCGATCCTGCGTGTCATATTCCACAAAGCGAACTCTGGCTCCAAATTCAGCAGCTACCGCTTTGGCATTTTCGTACGTGGCATTTTGCCCCGGGCACCATCCCTGCTTGAAGGCATGAATCGTGAGAACTCCAGGATCAACGGGAGGGATCTTTGTTTCTGTTACCCAACTGGGAGCTTGTGCATCATCTGCAAACTTCTTGATAAGAAGCACCATTCCTTCCTGCCTGTCGCAAGCTTCATAGCCGTGCTTTTCGAACCAGGCCGCAGTCATCCAGAATGGGGCATCAATTCCCCAAACAACCAGTCCTTTGCTTCCCAGAGCTTTGGCATCCTCTTCCGCAGCTTTCAGCAAGGCTTTGCCCATGCCCTTTCCGGTGAGGTCTCCCCTTCCGGCCTTATGGCCATGAATCCAGATGCAAAACACAAAATAGAGATCTTTGCCGAGTACAAAGGAATGCTCGATCGGTGCATATTGAATGAATCCTGCCAGAATGCCATCATCGCCAAGGGCAAGCTTTACCCGTAATCCCAAGGGTAGCATTCGCTTAACCCACTCCCGCTTATGAACACCGGATACAGCCATATAGTCCGACCAATCTTCCAAACAAATCAGAAAGTCCTCCAGATGCTCATTTGTCAGATCAATGATTTTCATTGCTATGCTCCTTGTGTAGATTGACTTTACAATGATCGAAGTTGATTCAGAAGTCACATTGAAATGGCATCATTCACTGGGGTATGGGGCAGCGCCCCATTCGAACATGGGTGGTAGGCGGGAACAGATTATGTCATTTCAATGCAAAATCCATATAACATCATCTCAAACAAATCACATTTTCTTCACTGGGTGGCATACTCCAGTGAACGCAGCATCACGTCAATTCATTTCTCAGATCAGTGCATCGAGCAATTCATAGCCCTTCACAGGCGGGATCAAACCATCCTCAACCGCCGCTTTGATGCTTCTGCAGGAAAGGTCACCACTGTGGATTTGCTCTTTGCTGATAGTTTTCAGGTCAATGCTTTGCGGGTATTTTCGCTTCAGGCTCCACATGATCTTCATATAGAGCGAATACCAGTTTGTGAGCCCCCTCACCACATTGGCATTTTGAGCAAGCTCGATATAGAGCGTCAGATTTCCCCGGTATGCCAATGAGGGATTCAAAGCTTTCAGATTTTTATTTATCTCCGCAAGCCGGGAGCTTGCAGGATTGGGTTTTCCCCTCTCGGGTTTGCGTCTGGCAATCATCATTTTCAGCTTTGGGTTATAATAATAAACCAGGCCGTCCAGATTGCCGGAATAGTACTTCTGATTGAATTTCAATCCTACTTTCATGATGAGTTTCCTCCAATGTTTTTTCTTTGGGGAAGCAATTTTCCAGTGGTTAGGATGTACATAAACCGACGTTTGAAGCATAATCCACAAGGGTTTACGCCTGCCGGAGCACTTTATGCAAAAAACCTCCTGAAAAAAAATCCCTCTATATATATATGGAAGACGTTATTGGGGTTACGCAAGTTTTTTTCAGTTTTTTTTCAAGTTTTTTTTAGGCTTTGCTACAAACATCCTCTCAAGTTATTTGTTTTCTTTGAGATAAGTGTGAGCTTAGCGTTAGCATCGTGTGAACAATGCGTGGAATTCCACGCATTGTTCACACGATGCTCACGCTAAGCTCACACTAAGCTGAGGGTGTTCCATCCGGTATTTTTTGCACAATTGTTCCAAAGGAGTGTATAGCAGTGGAATCAACAAACGAAAAAATGCTATATTTGCATATACCACAAGAAGATCCAGACTTAAGTGGATAAAACTTTTTGATTTCACACACTATATATATAAAGGCGATAATTATCTTGACCAGAAATCTGGATTTTTATTCTGAAACTTAGCCACAGGAGGTAAAAGATGACTAAATCCAGAGTACTTCTGCTGTGCCTGCTGCTGATGCTGGCAGGGCTGCTTTCGTCCACTCCGAATCATCTTGATGTAATGACCTATATGAGTGGTGAATTCAACGGATGTGAATTTGGAGAATCGCTTGCCAGCCTGGATTTCAATGGAGATGGATATATGGATCTGGTGGTATCCTCAGGAAGTTGGAACCCGGATCAGGTGTTTGCAGATCAGAACCGTTGGGGCAAGCTCTACTTCTATTGGGGAGGCCCTGATTTTGATAATGTGGCTGATCTGGTGATCCCGGGAGCATATAATTGGCATATGGGGCAACATGCAAATGTTTTCAATGCCGGAGATGTTAACGGAGATGGAGAAGAAGACCTGATAATGTATCAGCGAACAGAATATTACGACACTCAGGTTGCAATATATTTCGGAAGAACAAATCCCCAAACAACTCCAGACATCTTATTAGTGTATCCGTATTCTGAGGTAGTTGATGGATTGTTATTCATTCCATTAGGTGATGTTAACGGAGATGGGAAAGACGATATATCGCTAACAGTCCACTATTCAGATGGTAACAAGATTGTCGAAATATGGGATGACTGTACTGAAGATCCAGTTCCATTTGCCAGCACCCAAAATGGTCAACGATTAACGCGTTTATGTGGTATTGGTGATATTAATAGTGATGGGTATGATGACTGCATACTTCATATGCCTATCAATCCCATGGGTGAAACTCACGATAGGCTGGTTCTTTATTATGGCAGTCCCACTTTTCCAGTAACAGACAGCTTGGTGATCTGCGAAGACTCCAATCAAATCATCAAATCCTGGTCTTGCCCGCTCGGTGATGTCAATGGTGATGGCTATGATGATTTCGTGAGTTGGGGAGGGGTGAATAGCTATTCCCAGCCTATGTGGCTGGGTGGAGAAGACATTACTGCTACCTGGAGTCTCGAACTTTCCGGTGTGTTTAACTATCTTTCCCATCAGTTGTCTGAAGTTGGCACCGGGTATCCTTTCATCCACGGCGATCTGAACGGAGATGGGTATCAGGATGTGTTGAGTTTTAAAAGTAATGCAGGATTCTATGACGGCTATACCTATCTATGGATGGGAGGTGCGAATATGAATGCCTCGATGGATTATCTCCGCTTGGGGATGGAAGGGTACTATGCGATGAATTACGGTTGGTCAAAAGCAACCGGGGATTTCAATGCAGACGGCTATTGTGACGTGGCAGTCGGAGCTCCCTGGTGGGCTTCCAATGACCATAACGAAACAGGTCGGGTGTATATCCTTGCCGGCAGTCCGGATTTGCATGAGACCACCACAGCTAATGAGGACGAGACGATGCCTGCGCCAAACAATGATGACTGGCAGACCGGGATTTATCCCAATCCCCACGCAGCAACGCAAGGCAGCCTGAATATCCAATTTCAGGGTGCAGGTTATCAAAAAGCAAATAGCTTGAAACTGGAAATCTACAATCTCCGTGGTCAGAAACTGCTTTCGACTTCCGTTCCCAACTCCAAGCTACAGGAAGGAGAATTCACCCTCGAAACCGGTTCCCGGGAAAAAGGAGTGTACATCCTCCGGGTATCCCAGGATGGCAAACCTTTAACCACCCAAAAGTTTACACTTTTTTAGAAGGAGATCATGATGAAAAACTGCATCAAATATATGTGCCTGATGCTGATCTGCGCACTGCTTTTCACATCGGCTTACGCCGTATCCTACGAGCATTATCCGCTTGGTGTATATTCCTATCTGTGTGACCAATATTATGACGAAGACGAAATCGAACAAAGTATTTCTCTTATCAAAGATATGGGCTACAACATTGTTCAGATTACAAACCAAAATTCCAATAATCCTTTGGGCAATATATTGGCTATGCTGCAAAGTGATAATTTACATGCGATAGTCGCTGATCTGGATTATCCAGTATCTAATCCAACTAACTATAACAACTATAACACTACCGCTCTAACAACCAGCAGCTATCTTAAGTTTGAAGCTGAGTTCAGTGGCAGCGACGATATCGATTTTGGTAACGAAGACATGAACTGGTATTGTTCGCACGATGAGAGCTATGAGACTGAGGAAGAGCAAACAACAATACCCAGGGTGGGTTTTTCTGAGCATGTTCCAAATTCAAATGATGCATACTGGAGATGTAATCGTACTAACACCGATTGTGGATACGCCTATACCGATATCCGCTGGCGGTGGTTGCACATCGGATTAGCTGAGAATAAGAGGTTAGGAGACGAATTCTGGATTTATCATGATCGGCGTGGTGAAGGTGATACTCCTTCCAGTAACCAAAGCCGCTACTTATACATTAGGTTCAAGCTAAGGATGGATAATTTTGCTCCTTCCATTAGTGGAACCACTCAACTTCTAAGTTTCACTACAAAAGGTGAAACAGCTAACGGTACGGCTTTTGTGAATCATTGTTGCGACTATGATCCAGCGTGCAGTGATACAACCACCTTTCATTATGACGATTTTCTGGCTTTGGGAAGCCCGATGGGATATTTCGATATTGAAATCAAGATCAGTTATGCGGATTTGTTAAGTCTAAACCTGATATCAGCAGTAAGAGAGTTCAGATATGTACTGGAAAATCTTAATCCCTGGGTGTATTGGCATGGGAATTGTGATCTTTACCTGGACTATATAGAATACGAAGATCAGATGCATTACGATATGATGAATGATGTAACAGGCTACACAACTAATATCAACAACCGCATAGATTATCTTCAATCCCTGAATGGGAATGATATCATCAAACACATGTATAGCCGCTGCGAGCCCAAACTGGGACAATTTCACTCGTATGATAGAGTGCATACCTACATAGCGAATTCAGGTGTTCCAATCCCCAATCCCAACATCATCACAGCAGCTTATGATACGGATCATAGAAAGATACCCATGCCTTCCGGGAAGTACTATGACCACGTGAGGTGTTTTATGGATAGCGTCAAACCGGAAATCATCCTGCCGGATATCTATCCCGTTAAATCATCAATAGTATATAATTCTGACGATACAAACGACCATTATGCACTTCAAACGAGGATTGATAATCAATTAATATATCAATACAAACAGACGAGATTGAAATGCAACGAAAGAACGCCCCGCACCACCTTTATTCCAATCGTCCAGACTTTTGGCGAATGGAAAGACAATCAATGGGT
>JAQUHL010000075.1 GCA_028683635.1 Candidatus Cloacimonadota bacterium | reverse complement strand
AGAACCGGATTTTAATATCTGCGATCTGGCTATGGGAGCTGGAGCATCCTTTGTGGCAAGAACCACTGCGTTTCACTCCATCGAAACCCAGGGGATGATCGAAAAAGCCATCAATCATCCGGGATTTTCACTGATCGAAGTAATCAGTGCCTGCCCTGTGATATATGGACGCCTGAACAAAAAAGGGGGTGCACCCGAAATGATGAAAGAGATGCGGGATAACTCCATCACACTGGCGGCTGCCCAGAAACTTCCTCCCGACAAAACCGAAGGAAAGATCATCAGAGGTATCCTTCGCCAGGAGATTCGTCCTGAGTTTTCAAATGTCTATGGTGATCTGATCTCCAGGGTTATGAAAAAGGAGGAGAAATGAACAGGAGCTTTGAAGTTCGCTTAAGCGGAAGCGGTGGTCAGGGACTCATTCTCGCAGGAATCATACTTGCCCGGGCCGCAGTTTTAGAACAAAAAAAAGTAACCCAAACCCAAAGTTATGGGCCTGAATCCAGAGGTGGATATTCCAGGGCTGATGTGATAATCAGCGAACAGGAAATCTATTTCCCGGAAGCGACTCATTTCGACTGTCTGCTGGCTCTCACACAGGAAGCCTGTGATGTCTATCTCTATGACCTTAATGAAGATGGGATTCTTATCATTGATACAACCTTTGTGAAGAATCTCGCTCTTGCTGCGGAAAATACCTATGAGATTCCCTTTACCGAGATCTGCTCGGAAAAGCTGGGTAGCCCGATTTCAACCAACATTATGTCGCTTGCTTTTCTGGTTAAGCTTACCGGCATAGTTAAAGAAGAATCTCTCAAACAAGCCATTGCCGAAACTGTAAAACCGGCCTTTGTGGAAATCAACCACAAAGCCATGAATATCGGCTTCGACCTGGTGAATAAATACAAACCAAAACATTAGAATCAAAACCAAAAAATATCATCAAGGGGTGGTCTTCAAAACCACCCTTTGCTTTAAGGAGAAGATTGTGGTAAAACATATCAGTCACATCGGAATCGCCGTCAAAGACCTGGAAACCGGTATTGCCTTTTACGAAAAGCTGGGCTTGAAGCTTGAAGCAATTGAAGAAGTACCTTCCCAAAAAGTGAAGGTGGCTTTTTTCCCCTGTGGGGATACACGGATAGAATTACTTGCCCCAACTGCGGAAGACAGCCCAATTGCCAAATTTATCGAGAAGAAGGGCGAGGGTATCCAACACATCGCTTTTGCTGTGGACAACCTCCCTCAGGGTCTGGAAAAAGCTCAGGAAGAGGGTATTCTGCTTATTGATAAAGAACCCAGGCCCGGAGCTCACGGAGCAGATATTGCTTTTTTGCATCCCAAATCCACTCTGGGAGTACTGATCGAGTTGTGTAAAGAAAAGCACTGAACCAAAAAAAGATCATTGCAATAACTAACGGGTTGAAGCCCGTGTCGGTAGCACGGTCTTCAGACCGTCTGTAACATAGGTTGCCTACCTGTCATAAATATGAAGTCCATTATATAATGGGTTGTAGAGCGAAGCCCTACTCCTTATAGGGTGGTGGGCGGGAATAGATTTGTACAAATAAACCTCACAACCAGCATATTTGGAAGTCTGTATTTCGATAAATCGGGATGTGCTACGGTATTTCGATGGAGCGTCTCACACTATTATGTCGCCGCCTACGGGGCTCTTTGTGACGTTTTAGGGTTCGTTATACAGGGGTTCCGCTGCGCTGCACACCCTGCCTATGATATTTCGCCCGCAAGGGGCTCTGTGTTGACGAGACGTCCGGGCGTACTGCTTTACAAAAATAAGCCTCACAACCAGCATATTTAGAAGTCTGTATTTCGATAAATCGGGATGTGCAGCGGTCTTTTATAGCAAAGCCGGATGAGATCATCCGGCTTGCTGTAAATAGAGTTATGTATTGTTTAGAACTGGAATTCTACTCCGAAAGTCATACTTTTGACGACTTCGTCCTTACCTTTGATCTCTCCATTGCCATCTAAATCAAAGTATCTTTCACTATAGTTCCCTACCAGATATGTGCTGTCGGAAAGCCCATAGGCCAGGCGTCCGTTGATCTGGGCAGAGGGGCTGCGAAGAGCTTTGATCGAGATGTAGGGGACATCAGTCTGACCATAGGTGACCTGGGCTTCTTTGAGCCGTGGTACGAGCGCAGGATCAAGACCCAGGGTTCCCCAGATGGATTTGCCGGTGATAACATCCTCACCATACATATCCTGATAGGCAACTTTGAGAAAAATGATATTGGCGATATTGGCTCTCAGGCTTCCAAACCAGCCGAGTGAGGCTTTGATGGCATCAAGCTGGGAATCTTTGGTAACCAGAGTATAATGACGTGCTCCTGTAACAGGATCAGTGGTGTATAACACATTGGAGCGCTGCTCGTCATAGAGGTTGTTGAAATAGCCAGGCAGGAATTTGTCGCTGAAGTTTCTGAATTCCAACTGACTTTCGAAAATAAAGAATTTGGCGGCAAAACCGGGAAAGATGATGCCATTGCCATAATCCTGGATCATAGCATATTCAGCATAGTGGGATAGAGCGAGCATATCAGTCTCGATCAGGGGAAGTTCATAGTCCACACTATAGACAAGTACTTCCTTTTCTTTGTCGAGTTTGTCTGCCGTATCACTGTGTAACCCGGTATTGAAGGGGAAATCGGGGCTGCTGGTGGCGATGCCGGGAAATTCCTGGTTCACATAGGTGTTCTCATCCGGGTGGTCGATACCGCCATTGCCATTTACATCGATGTCATATATGACACCCGGTTCAGGAGTACCACTTTCCAGGGGAGGATCTGGAAATCCATCACCATCGGTATCAATCCAGATGAGTTCGTTATCAGGGAAGGCATCATAAGCATCGGGGTAGCCATCGCCGTCCTTATCTTCGTATTTGCCATATTGATCGCGGTCGATACCAAAATTGACTCCCAGGCGTATTTTACTGAGGAGGGGAAAATCCATCAATTCCAGTGGACGTGCATGCAGGCGTCCTGCCAGAATCTCGTTCTTTTCAATATTATGGGTAAATACTTCCATTCCCAATCCGGAGAAGGGAGTGTTGATTCCCACGTATCCACCAATATTGCGGACTGCAGGATAACGCAGGGTGTTTGAATAACCATCAAAGATCAGACCATGCCCCAGAGTGTAATCCGGGATACTGCCGACTTTGAAATAGAAGGGATCACGGCGCTGGGCAAAACGGATATAATATATTTTGTTGATGATGTCTTCAGCTTCGTCCCAGTCTTCTTCACGGATATTTCCCTCAGAATCGATCAAAAGATCGATATCAAGCCCAAAACCAAATTTCCAGACTGATATCTCAGGCATCAGGCGGATTTGGGAGTAGGTTTGATCACCAATCGTGATTGAACCTACCGCTCCGCTCATACCAAAATTGGTTCCTTCGGTTGGTTCCGAATCTTCTTCAGCCATCTGGCAGAAAAGAAACAGGGGGAGTAACAGCAAGACTAACAATCCATACTTTTTCATTGTCGTCTCCTTCATTTTATCTTATGTAGTAAAGATATTAGGCGTCCTATTCTTTGTCAAGTGAATTGTGCAAACACTGCTGGCCTGGGAATGCTCCATTATGTGGAAGATAAACCAAATTATGCCATAACTGCATTGATCATAAGGACATGCAAACAGGGAGAATCCGCTTTTTACCAGGCAGCAGTTTTGGCAAACATTTCTCCAGGAGCCATATACTGATACTGAGAAGGGTGCATTTCAAAAAGGATGTAATCCGGATCGGCCGGATCTTTCCAGTAGTCATAGATAAATCCGCTGAAATCTGCCACAGCTTTGCGGGTGGCATATTCATCAACAGGGATCATACTACCGCTGACTCTTAGAGTTCCGGTAAACTTGCCATCTCTGATCTTCAGGCAGAACTCAGATAAGGGATTGCTGGAAAGCTCTCTTGTCTTGGCATCAGTGCTCCCGGTGGCAAGAAAGAGCCTGTCGTTCATGATAATCAGAGTCATTGGTCTCACCCGGGGTTGCTTACCGTCGCAGCTCGCCAGATCAACCACCTGGGTTTTATCAAATAGGTTCTTCAGTTCGTCTTTCATGTTCCTTCCTTATTTTCTCAACACAGCCCGGTTGAAGATATGATCCGGGATATTCAAATCCAACGAGATGTTTTCAAAGATAAATTCTGTGCCCTTGCCATCCTTTAACTCATCTTTATATTGGAGTTTATGTGGATACCACCGGGATCCGATCCGCCGGACATCGGAGAGCTTCATACTTTTGAGCAGTTTACCGCTTTTGGCATAGGATGCTTCATAGAGGGGGACGTTTCGCTCCTTGTCCACATACAGGGTCTTGGTATAGTAATTGGTATCTTTTTTTCGCGCCGTGAGCTTCAGAATCCAGCAATCCCGGTTTTCGTGTTTGATTTCGCCGGAGATAATGGCCGTGTAAGCTATTGCAAGCTCAGTGTCTTCCATGAAATCTTCGTAAGACAGGTCTGAGCCCATCACGGATTGACGGAGCATATTTCCAGAAATCTGGATAATTCTGTCGCTGGCTGGCTCATAGATCCAAAGTTGATCTTTGAGCTTGAGCATTTTGGTGCCCTTTTCCCGGGGAGGGGACGTATATTCGGTAAAGGCTTTGTCTTTTCCAAGGGAATAATTTACCGAGATCAGAGTTCGTGATGACCTGCGAGAGTTGATAATCATTCGGGTTGTCGATTTGGCCGAGTTTGAGGTCAGGTTGCTGTCAATTTCTTTCAGTAATTGCTGGGGATCAGGTCTCTGGGCACCCAGGATCATTATAGCTCCTGCAAAGAGAAGGCAGAAAAGATGTCTCATGTTTCAAGCTCCTTGAAAAGTTGCGAGGTTTGACGTTTGAAGATGACCAATCCTGCCAAAGCTGAGCCGATCAGAGGGGCAAAGATGCCCGGGATCATACCGAGAAGACAGGATTTGAGGTCTATGGCAGTATAGATAATGTTTTCGGACATAATGGATGAACTGCGGTTGTAGGAAGTCATATTCATTCCAAAATGATTGAAGATCCAGTTCATGCCCAGACCAGCCAGGGCACCAATGATGGATCCCAGCACTCCAATCATGATTGCTTCGTACAATTGTGAGAGATAGAGGTGCCTTTTCTCTTCTCCAATAGCCAGCCGGACACCAGTTTCTCCATAGCGGCGGATGCCATTCATCAGTCCGGCATTCCAAAGGATTATTCCCAAAAGAAACATGAAGGCAAAATTCATTACCCAGAGCATATAGTCCATGAATGCGAGCATGGTACCCAGGCTGTATTGATCTTCGATGGTCAACATCACAGGATCAAACTCGTCATTTCCTCCATGCCTCATATTAAAATCTGCTTTTACCTGGCGAAAGAGCTTTTTATCATATTTGCCATTCCTGGAGATGCCAAAAATCTCGGAGGCACCATCCGGCATATTCAGCAGTTCCTGGGCATCAGCGAGATCGATGATGACTCCTCCACGATCCAGCATCTCGGTGTTGAACACGACGGTTCCGCAAATCCTGTAATTTCGAATTGCCATGGCACCATCAATAGTGGAGGATATCAAAGAAGCGGATTGCCCAAGTTCGAGCCCCAGCTTGGTAAAACTTAAGTCACTGAGCAGGATTTCACCTGCTGTTTGGGGAAGAGAGCCTTTGAGGAGTGCTTTCTTCAGATTCATGGCATCATATTCCAGGTCTTTGTTTTCTGCCAGCAGGTCAATCGCAAACACAAGGGCATCACCTTGTCCGGATGTATTGCCACTACTATCCGGAACGTCCAGCAAGGCTCCGAAATTGATGCGGGCCAGCCAATCGAAGGCGGGATAGTCCTTTCTCCACAGTACAAGTTCATCGCGGATTTCCAGAAAACCGAGGTCATAGGGCTTTTGATCTATCTCCTGAGCATAGGCATTGGTAACGATCTTCAGGTGCCCGGTAGAAAATCTGGCGTTCTGGCGGATGATGCTATCCACATAGCCATCCATGAAGCCCAGGTAAAAGACAAAGGCAAATACTCCTGCCACGACAGTAATGATGGGGAACAGGGCACGTGAACGATCCCGCAGGATACCTTTCAGAATAAAAGAGAACATCAAATACTCTCCTTACTTCATTTTCCCACGCAGAGCGTCGGTTGCCTTGAGCCTGGCGATTCTGGATACAGGGATCCAGCTAAACAGGGCTGTGAATCCAAGCACGATAAGAACGCAGTAGATCACTATTAGGGGTGGATAGACAAACTTTATGGGTTCTGAGAGCCCGGCAAAATTGTATCCTTCAAAGCCTTCGGGCATTTTAAAACCTACTGTGGCAAAATAATAAAAGAGGGGAAATCCCAAAATTCCGGAGAGCAGAACGGCGAATAGGGCATACATGACTCCCTCGAGGGTGAACATATAGATTATCTGGCTCTTAGTCATTCCTAAAGCGATGAGTGTCCCGATTTCTTTTCTGCGTTTGAAGACAGAGAGTACCTGGGTATCGAAGATCGCGATTCCTGCCAGAAACAGGAAGATGATAAACATAATCACCTGCTGTCCGGATTCTGTTTTCTTCACCTGCTCCAAATCATAGAGCAAATCCCTGGGAGTGCGGAACTTCCACTCTGGATAGCTTTTAGTGCCCAAATCCGGATCATCGATCAGGATCAGTGAGGCATAGTTATCAGCATCCTTAAGCATTTGCAGCTCATCCAAAGAAAGCCAGATCGTTCCCAAATCCAGAGCTGGCACTGGGCAGTCCATGATATGGGCAATCCTGATATCGACAGCATCGAAAGTTCCGTGGATGTTCCTGATCCGCATTGTGAATGTATCGCCTTCCCCGAGCCGGGAGTTACGTGCCATGACTTTTCCGATCATGGCAGGAAGAATGCCATCTTCCCGATGTGATATGTATTGAGATGGGAGCTTTGATATCTTTTGATCAGGCGGGATTCCTTTGGCCAAGGCATATATACTTCTGCCCTGGGGATAGATGGTAACGGGTGATAGCAGGATAGGAACTGCTCTATCCTCTGAGATTGCTTTGCTCAGTTCTTGGGGAATTGGAGCAAGGCTCTTTTCCCAACTGAAGAAATCATACTGATCGTAGGAATTCTGTTGATAGTGTCCCTGGAGCACTTCCCATTCTCTGATCTGACGCTCCGCAAGACTGAGCCAGCTATGATACATGCTTTGCATCCAAACGATGCCGGTGAGCACGATAGTGAGGATCAACATGTTGATCAGGCTGCGCCAGCCATTACCAACAATGTTTTTAAACGCCAGCCTGAACAGCATCTTCTACTACCTTGCCATCAATCAGGCGAATCATGCGTCTGAGATATCTGATTACTTTATCATCATGGGTGGAAAACACAAAAGTGGTTCCCAGTTCCCGGTTGATGCTTAGCATCGTCTCCAGGATGTTGACCGAGTTTTCGGTATCCAGATTGGCTGTAGGTTCATCTGCGAGCACCAGGGAAGGTTTTTTCACCATGGCTCTGGCAATTGCCACTCGTTGGCATTGACCCCCGGAAAGCTGGGCCGGTTTGGCATCCACCTTATCGGTCAGCCCGACCCATTTCAAGGCTTCCATAACAGCCTGTTTTCGCTGTTCCTTGGGTAGTTTGAGCAGCAGGAGTGGAAACTCGACGTTCTCGAATACAGAGTAAACCGGCAAGAGGTTATATGTTTGGAAGATGAAACCGATACATTCTGCTCTGAGTCTTGCCGAGGCCTTTTGATCCAGCTTGGAGACTTCTCTGCCCAGTACTTCCACTGTCCCTCTGCTTTGGATGTCCAGGGATCCTATCACGTTGAGAAGGGTAGTTTTACCACTGCCGCTGGGTCCGACAATTCCGCAGAATTCACCCTGGAGTATTTCCAGATCTATATCCTGTAAAGCCCAGAAATCACCTTCACCTGTTGGGAAGGATTTGCCCATCCGCCATATCTTGATTAGTGTTTGGCTCATAATTCCTCATATTGTGTAGTTAAATGCCAATCTATACATTCGAGTTTTCGGGGTGGAATCAATCAGACCGCC
>JAQUHL010000074.1:6604-8109 GCA_028683635.1 Candidatus Cloacimonadota bacterium | reverse complement strand
CGAACACAATGTAGCGCGAGTAGTGGAACTTCCCCAGTACATACATTAAAAGAAGAACTGCAAGGATGGCAATCAGATTGCATTTGAATATTCGGCGGATGAAATCAGTTCCACTTTTAACATCCTTCAGGGAATACTTTTGCCCCCACAATGCGGACCCCATCCAGATTAGAATGAATGGCACAAAACTCCGCCAATAGCTTTCAATAATCCTTAAGGTACCGGGACGTATCTTGGCGGCAAACAGAAAACTGAACACCACAATGAAGATGTTAAGTAAAAAAAGCGAATATTTTGTAATCTTATATTTCATAGAGAGTTAGTTCACGCAGATTAACGCTGATTCACACGCGGATTACCGCAGATTAGTTATTAGTATAAGGTTAGCATAGCACATAATGACCCTGTGTTTGTTCAATACTATGAAGCGCCAATATCAAAGATAAACATTCATGACAACATAAGAATATAATCATTGAACTCCTACCCTTACTAATGTACTAAATGATTATTAAACAACATGCCTACCAAAAATTCACCAATTAATGAACCTCTCTGCGTTAATCTGCGCTTTTATCCGCGAAAATCTGCGTGAACCCTCTTTACAATCAACCCACTAACACCTGCACCGATAAGGTTATACACCAGATCCACCGGGTTGAATGCTCTATATGGCAGCCAATATTGCATTCCCTCAACCCCGATAGCAAGAGCAATCAGCCACCAAGCCTTCATGGGAACAACAGTCTTCAGCAACTTTCCCACCAGAGAAATCCACCCAAAGACCAAGAAGATAGCAAGATGCACCAGATAATCAAGCCTGATAGCGAATTCCTTGGATGTCAATCTCTCATTGACGGAATTTCCCAAGTGTATGACGTTCAGGATGATAATTATCGCTACCCAGATCCAGAAGCAGATCTTCATGTTTAGCATATATGGTAATGTTTATAATGGTTACAGGGGTTTGAGGATGTGGGAATTTGGGGGATTTGGAGATTTGGGGAATCTGCCCCACTAAGATACGAGATAAGGTTTGTTATCATGACTCGGATTCGTTTAATAATTGCTACAAATGATCGGTATCTCGAATAAAAGATTACTGGTATGTAATTTCAATCTGTGTTTCAAGTTCAGATAACGATCTCTATGCAATATGGATAAACTGAATTTACCCCTTCTTGTTCTTTCGCCCTGATCCTTCAGCAATGATTGATGGTATAGATACTGCAGCCCCCCTCATCTGACTAATAGATCGTTCTTTATATAACATACTATATATTTAACTCATCAATCTTATACTTCCAGCGAAAGACAACCGGAAACTCATTTATCTCTTCAATACCTTTATAGATTCGCTCAACCAATTCTTCCTTAGCCCTATTTACAGCTTCGCCCCATGGCTTACATACCATAAACGTAAGACCTTGCTAATATATACAGCTATCCTGCTATTGAAAAAGCGTGGTTAAATTTTTGAGATTCTGACGAAGTTTGAGATATAG